>DAOWHF010000040.1:0-15748 GCA_030641565.1 Methylomarinum sp. | reverse complement strand
TCACAAATAACAATAATATTTTTTTTGTTATCAAAGCTTTTAAGTTGCATGCGCATCGTAAAGAACGGTACATTCAGGCTGTGAGGCAGATGATGTTTTTTATACTCATCGGGCGTTCGTACATCAAACAATATGGCGCCTTTATTCATTTCGTCCTGAATATCAGCATGTGTTATAAATTTTAGAGCAGGTTTTTTTATCAGCGAGATAAATTTCTCTTTATTTAACCTTAGTAGAGTTATATAAGTGAGTGCGGTGATGCTGACATTTCTTGGTTCGCCTGAAAGTAATGAATCTTCACCAAAGGTATCCTGAGCCTGCAACTTACCAAGTGTGATCTCTTTTGCATTAGCCGATGGTTTGCGAGAAAGCAGGCATTGACCTTTTTTTATCAGATAGTAATAATCACCTGTATCACCTTGCTTGATAATGGATTCACCTTTTTCAAAAGTCACTTCTTCAAGGCTCATGAGCAGTTGTTGCAGATTGGCTGGAGGTAATGCTCTAAAAATGGGTGACTTTAATAGTGTTGTCATCCAGTCATCATCGCTACCGTCTTGTTCTGGTTCATCAATGATCATGTCAGTATTCTCTTCTTCATATGAAATGCCACTAGGTAGCGCATTTATAATATTAATGTTTAGACGTAAAAAACGAATAGAGTTATTGGTAAAAGCATCTATTTTTCTTGGCAGTTGATGTGCAAGAGCAAAGCGGGCAGACTCTGTATCTGATTTAATGGTTGCTACTTTAAGGTCATTTGCCTGTAGAGTGATAGAGCCGTCTATTAAATAAATTAAGTCATTAGTGATATCATTTCTTTTAAATAAAAAAGTGTTGGGATCAGCATGCTCAACTGTAATTAAGTTACAAAGAGAGTTAAATTGATTAATGGGCAAGGTTGATAAGGGAATCAGCTGCCGGATAATTTTACCTTCTTCTGAGTGGGGATCTACTGTCATTTATGAAGGGGTGTTTTAGAATCAATTCAATTTCTTGTATTCTACCTGAATCCGTAACTAGTGTCGTAGTGAAGTCACGGGCTTAGGTTCTAATGTTCAAATTAATATTACAAGTTCAAGTATATAATATTATGGGGAAAATAAATGAAATGTACACCGCATAAGAAAATAATTCCATTCATTATGTTTTGGATGCTGTTTTCCGAAATGTCTTTTGCCGGACTGCCAGTTTATGTGGATGGAGAGGCGTTACCCTCATTAGCACCTATGCTGGAAAGAAGTATGCCAGCAGTGGTTAATATATCCACTACAAAAAATGTTCAATTGAGAGAAAATCCTTTATTAAGAGACCCTTTTTTTAGGCATTTTTTTCAATTGCCTAAGCAACAACGGCAGCAACAACAAAAAAAGAATAGTTTAGGGTCTGGCGTCATTATTGATAGTCAGCAGGGCTATGTTTTAACTAATCATCATGTGATTGATAAAGCAGACAAAATTATGGTGACACTGCGTGATGGACGGCAATTAGATGCCATATTGTTGGGGGCAGACCCAGAAGCTGATGTCGCTGTTATTCAAATTTCTGCCGATAATTTGACCGAGCTACCTATTGCGGATTCAAATAAATTGAAGGTCGGGGATTTTGTGGTTGCTATAGGTAATCCGTTTGGACTAGGGCAAACCGTAACATCCGGAATTGTTAGTGCTTTAGGGCGAACAGGCTTGGGCATAGAGGGTTATGAAGATTTTATTCAGACTGATGCTTCAATTAACCCTGGTAATTCGGGGGGGGCATTGGTTAATTTAAAGGGTGAATTTATTGGAATGAATACAGCTATTCTTGCGCCTAGTGGCGGTAATGTAGGAATTGGTTTTGCTATTCCCTCTAATATGGTTATGACACTTAAAGAATCGCTGGTTAAGTATGGTGAAGTAAGGCGTGGTTTGCTTGGGGTGACAACGCAGAATTTAACGACAGATCTGGTTAAGGCATTCGATTTAAAAAGTACTCAGGGTGCGGTAATCAGTAAAGTTACAGAAAATTCTGCTGCAGATAAAGCGGGGATGGAGCCGGGCGATATTATTGTTTCTTTGAATGATAAAAAGGTTAAGGGCAGTCACCAAATTAGAAATATTATTGGGCTGCTACAGATTGGGGATGAGGTAAACATTGATTTAATGCGAGGGAATGAGAAAAAGACCGTAAAGGTAGTGATAGAAAAGCCAGAGCAAAAACAGTTGGCTGGGAACTTATTGCATCGCACATTGAAAGGAACTGTTTTAATTGCAACTCAGAAAGGCCAGATTGAAGGTGTGCTTTTTGCGAAGATAGAAACAAATTCTTATGCCTGGCGTGCTGGATTAAGGCCGGGGGATGTTATTGTGTCTGCAAACAGGTATCGGGTGCATAATTTAGACGAACTGAAGCAAGTCGTCGATCCAGTTAGAGCCTTGCTAATTAATATTCAACGTGGACCGGAAGCTTTTTTTCTGGTGTTGAAATAATGAAAACAGTATGACTACAGAGCAACAATTTATACCATTAAATATCGCTGTATTAACCATTTCTGATTCAAGAACAGAAGCAGATGATGTGTCAGGAAAGGCGTTGGTTGAGCGGGTAGAAAAAGCAGGGCATAGGGTTTGTCAAAAAACCATTGTTGCCGATGATATTTATCAAATAAGAGCCGCTGTATCCAACTGGATTGTGGCGCATGATGTCAATGCAGTGATAACAACTGGTGGCACAGGGGTAACGGGTAGAGATGGTACGCCAGAAGCCGTTATGCCTTTATTAGACAAAGTGCTAGACGGTTTTGGTGAGGTTTTTAGAATGCTGTCTTATCAGGATATAAAAACATCTACCATGCAATCCAGGGCTATTGCCGGTGTGGCGAATGGGACTTATATCTTTTGCTTGCCTGGTTCATCGGGTGCTTGTCGAACGGCATGGGATGATTTGATTAAAGAGCAGTTAGATGTGCGGACTAAGCCTTGTAATTTGGTTCAGCTAATGCCACGATTAAAGGAAAAATAATGCGATCAGTTTTTTTGTTTATGGCGGCTGTAGCGGGTTTGACAGGTGTTGCCATGGGGGCATTTGGTGCGCATGGCCTAAAAGCTATTTTAAGCCCTGCAATGTTAGCAGTTTATAAGACTGCGGTGGATTATCAAATGTGGCACGCCTTGGCTTTAGGGCTTATTGCCATATTTAGACAGCAGCTACCAGAATCCAGTTTGCTAAAATGGGCTGGCTGGCTAATGTTTGCGGGCATTATCTTATTTTCAGGTAGCTTATATTTATTGGCGATACTTAATATTAAATGGCTGGGTATGATTACACCATTAGGTGGCGTGTGTTTTCTCGCTGCTTGGATATGCATCACTATTTTTGCTTTTAAGAAAGCTGAGTAAAATACTTTGATAACTTTGTTGTAAGGGGCAGCCTCCTAGGTCGGACTTCAGTCCGCTTTGTCCCGGAAATTATTTATATTTACAAAATACTTAGACAACTTGGAAGTGAGGTTTTAGTCTCTTAGGGCTAAAGCTCTACTTCCTTGTGGTGTTTATTAGCGGACTGAAGTCCGCTCTACAATTGACAGGCTTCCAGAATAAATATGCAAGACGCAAACCCAAAAACAATCTATTTAAACGAATACACCGTACCTGAATACTTAATTGATAATGTAGAGCTAAATTTTATTCTGGATGAACAGAAAACGCGTGTGGTCTCAACGTTGACTGTGCAAGCTAATCCTAATAGTCAGGTGCAAAATGCCGCTTTGGTTTTACAAGGTGAGGGCTTGGAGCTAGTCAGTGTGGCGATTGACGGTGTTGCATTAACTGCAAGCGAGTATAAGCAAGATAATGAGTCGTTAAGTCTTACTAAAGTACCGCAGAGCCAGGTTTTTATTGTTTCCATTGAAAACATTATTAATCCAGCAGCAAATACTGCATTAGAAGGCTTATATCTATCTAGTACTATGTTATGTACTCAGTGTGAAGCAGAAGGTTTTAGAAAAATCACCTATTTTCTTGATCGTCCTGATGTTATGTGTACATTTAAAACCACATTAGTAGGTGATAAAGATAAATATCCAGTGTTATTGTCGAATGGCAATAAAGTAGCAGAAGGTCAGTTACAAAATAATCGCCATTGGGTGACTTGGGAAGACCCTTTTAAAAAACCATGCTATTTATTTGCCTTGGTAGCCGGTCAGCTAGAATGTATTGAAGATAGTTTTACCACCATGAGTGGGCGGGATATAAGCTTGCAAATTTTTGTGGAATCACATGATATTGATAAATGTGACCATGCCATGCAGTCATTGAAAAACTCAATGGCTTGGGATGAGCAAAGCTATGGCCGAGAGTATGATCTGGATTTGTACATGATTGTCGCAGTCGGTCATTTCAATATGGGCGCGATGGAAAACAAAGGGCTAAATGTATTTAATACCAAATTTGTACTGGCGCGCCCTGATACGGCAACGGATAGTGATTATGAGCATATTGAAGGGGTTATTGGACATGAGTATTTTCATAACTGGACAGGCAATAGAATTACCTGTCGAGACTGGTTTCAGCTCAGTTTAAAAGAAGGTTTTACTGTTTTTCGTGATCAGGAGTTTACAGGTGATCAAACCTCTAAAGCAGTTAAGCGTATAGAAGATGTTAAATTGCTACGTACAAGACAGTTTGCGGAAGATGCAGGACCTTTGTCTCACCCGATTCGCCCTGATGCGTATATTGAAGTTAATAACTTTTATACCTTAACAGTGTATGAAAAAGGTGCAGAAGTCGTGCGTATGATTCGTACCCTGGTAGGGGATGAAGGTTTTAGAAAAGGCAGTGATTTATATTTTCAACGTCATGATGGACAAGCAGTAACCTGTGATGACTTTGTTTGTGCGATGGAAGCAGCAAATGATGTCGATCTGGCTTTGTTTAGGCGTTGGTATTCTCAAGCAGGTACGCCTGTTTTAGAAGTGACAGAAGATTATAATTCGCAAGCTAAAACGCTTAGCTTAACCATAAAACAACATTCGCCAGCTACGCCTGGCCAGTCGGTTAAACAAGCCTTACATATTCCCATTAAATTGGGATTGTTAGCCGCAGATGGTTCAGTAGCAAATATTTGTATTAAGGATTGTGAGCCTTGTGAAGAAATTACCCTAGAACTAAAAGAAGATCAGCAAAGTTTTATTTTCGAACAGTTAGAGCAGCAGCCTGTAGTCTCGTTATTGAGAGGGTTTTCTGCGCCTGTTGTTTTAAACATGCAACAAAGTCTGGAGCAGTTGGCATTCTTATTAAGTCACGATGTCGATACTTTTAATCGCTGGGAAGCGGGTCAAAAAATGAGTGGCACAATTATTTTTGGCTTAATAAAAGATATACAACAAGGGAAGGCCTTGAGTTTAAATCCAATGCTCGTTGAGGCTTATAAGAATATCTTGCAGCAATCATGGGATGATTTGTCGTATCTGTCATTATTGCTGAGTTTGCCAGAAGAGAATTATTTGGCAGGACAAATGGATGTGGTGGATGTCGATGCGATTCATCAAGCCAGAGAATTTGTTAAGCAGTCTTTAGCCGAACAGTTACAAGATCAGTTTAAGGCGCTATATCAAAAATACCATAAAGATGAGTCAGGTCAATTTGATGCCGGTGCAATAGGTCGCAGGCGCATTAAAAATAGCTGTTTAAGTTATTTGGCTAAACTGAAATCGCAGGAAAGTTATCAGTTAGCAGAGCAGCAATTTCAAACCGCTAAAAATATGACGGATCAAATAGCAGCATTAGCTGTTGTAGTAGACAGTGAAAATCCTGCTAAAAAATCATGTTTAAATAGTTTTTATCAGCAGTGGCAAAACGAAGCGCTGGTTATTGATAAGTGGTTTACTTTACAGGCAAGTAGTTGTGCAGAAGATACCTTTGCAGTAGTGCAAAGGTTGATGAAACACCCTGCGTTTGAGCTAACAAACCCTAATCGGGTTCGTTCATTAATTGGCGCGTTTAGCCAGGCCAATCAAATACACTTTCATGCTGCTAATGGACAAGGTTATCAATTCCTGGCGGATCAGGTGATTGCATTAAATGCCATTAATCCACAGGTTGCATCCCGAATGGTGGGTGCATTAACACAATGGAAACATTTTGATGTGAATAGACAAGCGTTAATGAAAGCAGCATTGGAACAGATTGTTAATACCCCTGATGTATCTAAAGATGTTTATGAAGTGGCAAGTAAAAGTTTGCTATAAAATTGGTGAATTTACGTCGATTAATTTGGAATGCAAGCTGGTTAACGGATAAACAGCGAATTGAATGGTATCCTGCGTTTTGGTTGTTAAGGCCTAAAGTGCGGGAACTATCACCTTGTTGGAGACAGGTTAAAATTGTGTTGCCTCATAGCTGGGTTGCAACGAACACGGGTGGTAGTTTATTTGGTGGCTTTCAGGCTTGTCTCGCTGATCCTATTGCAGCCATGTCTTGCATCAAAGTTTTTCCTGGTCATGCTGTCTGGACCCGTTCGTTACAGTTGGATTTTAAATATGAAGGGCTGACAGATTTGGAGTTGCGCTTTGCTATGTCGCCAGAACAGGAAGCGCAAATAAGGCAGGAATTAAAGCAAAAAGGTAGAAGTACCCCTGAATTTGAATATGGTTATTATCAGGCGGATGGTACTTTATGTACCACAATAAAGGCGCGTATTGCGATTAGGCCTAAAGGATATAAAGCCAAAAACGAACGTTGAGTGGTAGAATACTATTCATATATGTGCTGGTTTTGGCTCATTTCTAATATTTGTAAAGCGTACAACCATTCTATAAGAAGAGGAATTTATGCGTAACTGGAAACTGTTACCCGCTTTGGCAGGCGCAACACTTGTAATTGCCATTGTTTTATATGTTGCTTTCTACTTTGTCTTTCTGGATTTATTTGTTGATTTATGGTGGTTTAGATCACTAGAGTTGGAAGCATATTTTTGGTTGAGATTGCTTTATCGCTTTATCCTTTCTGGTGGAGTGACCTTACTTTTCTTTGCGATTTTCTTTTTTCATTTTTGGATAGCTTCGCGTTATTTGGGGTTAAGTCCACCTGATGATGTGTTGTTGGATGCGGATAAAAGAAGGCGTTTTCAACGTTTTGCCGAAGTGTTTATGGATGGGTCGGCAAAGGTATATACGCCATTGTCATTTATTTTAGCAGTTGTAATTGCCATTCCATTTTATGAGCAATGGGAATCTGCGATTCTGTTTTTCTTTGGTAGTTCTGCAGGTTTGACTGAACCTGTTTATGGTAATGACGTCAGTTTTTACCTGTTTTCTTATCCCGTTTTCATGTTGATTCAACAAGAGCTATTGCTGACAGCCATTTTGTTGTTTTTTTTGGTGGGATGTTTGTATTGGTTAGAGCACATATTTGTCCCTAATCAGAACAAAGAGTTTCCAGTGGGTGCCAAAATACATTTAACGGTATTGATAGCCTTCGTTGTTCTTTTTGTTGTCTGGGGCTTTTTACTTGATCGTTTTTCGTTGTTGTACACAGACAGCCATGAACCGGTATTCTTCGGGCCAGGGTTCGTTGAAATACGTTATCAACTACCGCTGATATGGCTATCAATAGTCGCTTTTATTGCCACAGCGGTTACAGCTATTATTTTTATATTTTCTGAAAGACATAGAGTTAAAGCGCCTTTTTTTGTTTCTGGGATGATTTTTTTAATGGTTTTGGGGTTGCAGAAAGTTCAAACCATTCCTGACTTAATTGAAAAATTTATAGTAAAACCAAGTCCAGTGACCACTGAAAAGTCTTTTATGAAGAATAATATAGACGCCACATTGGATGCCTATGATCTGAATAATATTAAAACGGTTGATTTTACTGTCACGCTGGATGCAAGTCAGGATATTGAGCAGTGGAGCAGCCAAAGACATTTTGAAAACATTCCTGTCTGGGATAGAGAATATCTGACAGATGGCTATATGCAGTTACAAGGAATAAGACCTTATTATCGGTTCAAAGAAGTCGATGAAGACCGTTATTTTCTTAATGATCATTTCCTGCAAGTGAATCTGGCTGCAAGAGAAATGAACATCAAGAAATTACCGGCAGAAGCTCAAAACTGGGAGAACACCCATCTCCGCTATACACATGGGTACGGTGCAGTAGTCACTCCCGCCGCTCAGGACGCAGCTAAACCCATTATTTGGTATTTACGAGACCTGAATATGTCTTCTACTATGGGGTTTAGTGTTAAGTACCCAGATATTTATTACGGTCAGGAGAATTATAAATACGTCATTGTTCCAAATAAATTAGATGTTAAAGAGCTTGCAGGAACCGACCCTAGCTTAGACAGCAGTTATGAAGGAAAAGCAGGTGTCCCCATTCCTTCCTATTTTAGAAAGGCATTGTTTGCTTTCTATTTTAAAGATGAAAAAATATTCTTTTCCACAAATATAAGCAAGAAAAGCAAGATGTTGTTGCGCAGGAATATTATAGAGCGCATCAATACGCTCACGCCTTATTTGCATTTGGATAAAGACCCTTATCTTGTCATAACTAAAGACAGGTTTTTTTGGGTGCAGGATGCTTATACCTTGTCTAATCATTATCCTGTTTCAAAGCCGGCAGCAGATGATTTTCTTGATGGAAAACATCGGTTTAATTATATTCGTAATTCCGTAAAGATTACCGTAGATGCTTATAATGGGGCAACAAAGTATTATATTTCCAATCCGTCGGATCCTATTATTCAAGCCTATAGCCGCGCTTATCCTGGCGTGTTTCAGGAGCTGGAAAAGATGCCTGCGGAAATACAAAAGCATTTACGTTATCCGCGTGATTTGTTTTATCTGCAGATGAAGGTCTACGCAAAGTATCACCAGAAAACGCCGGAATTATTTTATGAGCAGGCTGAGACATGGCAATATGCCACTGTAAATAAAAAACCGGTATTGCCCTATTTTATAACCATGGATTTTGATAATTGTAATGACAGAGAAGAGTTTGTCATGATCAATCCAATGACACCAGTGCATCGTGATAATTTAAGCATGATAGGCGTGGCAGGAACAGCTGATAATGAACTGTGTGGAGATGCTTATAAGCCAGGTATTACCATCCATAAGTTTAATAAAGATATTCAGGTGAATGGTCCTGCACAGGTCGATGCTTTGATTGATCAGAGTCCAGAGATTTCAGAACAATTTACCTTGTGGGATCAGCATGGATCAAGAGTTCAAAGAGGGCGTATGATTATTTTGCCTATGGAGCATTCGATACTGTATGTGCAACCTATTTACATGATTTCTACCAAAACTAAAATCCCAGAACTGACTCGTGTGATTGTATCTATAGGTAATGAAGTAGTGATGGATAAAACATTATGGACAGCATTTAAACGCTTGAAGGATTTATTTGTGGCAGGTTCGAAAGATACGGGAACAGGTACGTCTATAGGAGAGCAGGAATAGCGGTAAGGTGTTGAGCTGACAGGTTTTAGTCCGCTAAAGCTGGTTTGTTACTGATATATGGGGGTGTTGTTCTATCATTTTATATCTGTACGATGTGTGTTGACTTTGCTGTGCGCAAGTATAGCAGGGTCAGCGTTGAAGGTTTCTAGCTCGATAAGGGTGGGCAAAGTGATAGCGCGCCCACCCACCACACTTGAAATGGTGAGTATGAAAGCGCCTTTGCTTATCCTACACATGCCAAAAATCACATGCATATAGGCAAGTCAACTTAACTTAACAAGAACAGGTAAGCGGTTTATCTCGTGTAATATTATTTCAGCACCAGTTCGCAGAGTTCATCTTCAAGTTCAATTCTTTTTGCAAGGTTTTCCCCCAAAAAAGACAGGTCAGCCTCTAGCTTATCAATGCTAAGTGTTGGTTTATGATCGTCATACTTGTCATTAAAGGCGATAACGGCTTCAGTCGTTTGTGAGAATTCTGGGTACATGTTTTTAGCAGCAGTTAAAGCTATTTCTCTATGTTCTGTGCCTGATATGAGTCGCTCGTAGATGCCAAAATGTCCTAAGGAAACATAATCAATCAATAATTGCGAGAACTGAGTCAATAATGACTGGGTTTGTGAGGAGCATGAAAAAGGTTTTTGTTCCGCAACTTTGCAGTATAAAGACCATACTTGATTTCTTTCTTGTTGTAGTTCAGAAACCAGATGTTGGTTGTGCTGACGTCTTTCAGGGTTTATTTGCATGACAGCTGACATAGTCGCCTCCTTCTTTAAGTTAGGCTATTAATTTATGTCATTTATTAAGATAGTACAACAATTATTTAAAATATAAGGAGTTTTTGTGTTCAAGGTCTCGATTATTATTCCAGCATATAATCGCTGTGCGTTGTTAAAACGTGCGTTGGAGTCGGTTTATGCGCAGACTTTTTCTGATTATGAGGTTGTTGTCATTGATGATGGCTCGACCGATGGCACTGCTGAAATGATGCGGGAACACTTTCCTGATGCAGTCTATAGTCAGCAGCAAAATAAGGGGGTAAGTAGTGCAAGAAATAGAGGCCTACTAAAGGCAAAAGGTCAATGGGTGGCCTTTTTAGACTCAGATGATGAATGGTTACCGCAGAAATTAGAAAATCAGTTGGAATTAGTCAGGTTAAACCCCGGTTATAAAGTATGTCATACAGAAGAACTCTGGATTCGTAATGGAGTTAGAGTTAATCAAATGAAAAAACATAAAAAAGTCGGAGGTTGGATTTTTAGTCATTGCTTGCCTTTATGTGCGATGTCGCCTTCTTCTATTTTGATTCATCGCTCGGTTTTTAATGATGTTGGAGATTTTGATATTACATTACCTGCTTGCGAAGACTATGATTTGTGGTTGAGAGTAACAGCAAAATATCCTGTACTTTACATAGAAGAACCTCAGATTAAAAAATATGGTGGACATGAAGATCAGTTGTCAATGAAATATTGGGGAATGGATCGCTACAGGATACAAGCGTTACAAAGTATTATTCTTGCTGATACCTTAGGAGAAGATAATAAACAGGAAGCAATCAGCATGTTGTTAAAAAAATGCACCATTTTTAAAAATGGTGCTTTAAAGCGAGGGAAGGTGGAGGATGCTCAGATCTACCAACAGATAATAGACAGGTATTTGAATGATTAGTCAGTTAACCCCCCAGTTATTTATTTTTGTCGCATTAGAGTGTGAAGCGAAGCCTATGATTAGACTTTTTGGCCTAAAAAAACAGCAGGCAGCACATGCTTTTGCAATTTATAAAAACAATGAGATTGCCTTAACAGTGACAGGGGTGGGTAAGGTTGCAATGGCAGGTGGGGTTGCTTATACCTTAGCCTTGTACCCTGATGCTCAGTTACCAGTAATGCTCAATATAGGGATTGCCGGTCATAAATCAAAGCAAATAGGTAGCCTAATGGTAGCCTCAAAAATTGTTGATGTGGAAACAGAGGCTGCATTTTACCCGCAGTTAATAGGAAATAATTGGCCTGATGCCTGCACTATTAAGACATCGTCTATACCAGCTACCGAATATAATGAAGGTTGCTTGTATGATATGGAAGTGGCTGCATTTTATGAAATGGCGGCCAGGTTTAGCTCTGGTGAACTTATTCATTGCATTAAGGTGATCTCAGATAATGACGTTGCTTCATTAGAAAAAATAAATGCTAAATTAGTAACGGAATGGATAGACAGTCAAATCAGTTGTATAGAACCGATAGTGCTTCGTTTAAGCAAGTTAAGGCAATTAACATCGCCTATTGAACTAGAAGGCTATAGTGTGCTGCTCAAAAAGTGGCATTTTACGGTGAGTGGCGAAATAAGATTAAAGGCTTTGTTATTACGTTGGTATGTTTTAACAGGCGAGAGCTGGATTAGTTTTGATGACGAAAATTTTCGTAGTGGAAAGGATGTTCTAAGACAATTGACTGAAGATGTTGAAGCACAGAGCATCTATTTATAGAAAGCTAGGATGTATTTAATATTTTCAAAAGACAGGGCTGATAAGTTTTTTCTAAAAAAGGTTGTTCTTATGTGTTTTGTTAGGGTATAATTTCTTCGCTTGCATTGGCTCAAGCTGGTTTTCTAAGAACATCCTGTAATTGGCTCCTCTCTGAATCCTTATCATGTCATCTGCACGCTTTTTATTTTTTTTTACATTTTGAGGATTTCAAAAATGGCAACTGGTACAGTAAAATGGTTCAACGAATCTAAAGGTTTTGGTTTTATCTCTCCACAAGACGGTGGTGAAGATGTATTTGTACACTTTAGAGCAATCCTTGGCGACGGCTTCAAAACACTGGCTGAAGGCCAAACTGTTGTATATGAAGTTGAAAATGGCCCTAAAGGTCTACAAGCTGCACAAGTTCAACCTCAATAAGAAGATAACTCTTTTTGTTAGGAAAAAAGCCTCACTTTTTAGTGGGGCTTTTTTTTGTCTGATGGTTTGTACGGTACTATAAACGTTAGTGTCGGTGAGTCAGATGTTGAGTGGGTATAGAATACTGGAGCTATGTTCGGTTGGTGT
This sequence comes from Methylomarinum sp., assembly GCA_030641565.1. Classification (GTDB taxonomy): domain Bacteria; phylum Pseudomonadota; class Gammaproteobacteria; order Methylococcales; family Methylomonadaceae; genus QPIN01. The sequence goes on along the minus strand of DAOWHF010000040.1, from coordinate 3,252 downwards.
TATATGCTGCAGGGTTGAGGGTAGTAAAATTGTCCCTTTATAATTGCTTTACTGTCTCTGGTCGCTAGTTCAAAGCTATGCGGTTTTAGTACAAGGCTTTAGCTACTAGGCATGTGGTTATGGTTAAATGAATTTATAAGCATTACACAGAGGACGCAGAGATTATGAAGTTTCTTTTCTCTGGGCCCTCGGTGTTATTCCTAATTCTCAGTGTTAAATATTTATTGAACCTCGCAAGTTGGGATAACAGCCATAGCGACTATCAGACCTTTAGTGGTTTATATTAGATGAAACCATGTTTAGAGATGGCAATAATAAAGATATAAACGTAGCAGGCGACAGCTGCGGCAAAAGCAAACCAGCGTTTAGACCCTTTTAAGCGCATAGCCATTACCGCTAATAAAATGTAGCTGATCAATAAAATAATTTTCGATAAGATCCAGCCAAAATCTCCTGCTAACCAGTTTCCTTGAAACACAAGCGTCACACCACTGATGAGTAGCAGTGTATCGATAATATGTGGGGCAATTTTAATTATTTTTTTCTGTAACAGTTCAGGTTTAAAAATGCTTAGTGCAAAGCGTGAAAAAAAACTGGCAAAAGACAATAATATAAGAATAATATGAATTGATTTGATCATGTTGATTTCTTTTAAATTGAATAGAGTGAAATATTCATTATATCAACCTCGCATTAGACATATATGCATCATTACCAATTTAAACCTAATGATATAAACACAATGATTAGGGAGACGGTGGCTGCATTTTGAAATAATTCATCCCAATCGTACGGATTATTTTCGTTCATTAATACTTCAATTCTGTTATGAACTTGGTCTTGCATATGGATATGTGTAGACATAATATTTTCCTCAGTATTGTAGTTATAGAGTTATTTGTAACTGCGCATTTGTCCAACCAATACACCTTGTATTTCGACCTGTTGCGGTTGAAAGTGCATGGCTTGCATGGTGTTGTTGGCTGGAATTAGAATAGTTTCGTGTGGGTATTGTTCTATGTATTTTAAAGTGGCATCGGTTTTGTCTATCAAAGCAACTACAATTTCACCGTTCCTGGCATGACTGCGTTGTTCAATAATGACCCAGTCACCATCAAAAATACCAATCTCAATCATAGAATCCCCTTTTATTTGAAGAATGTAGCAGGGGTTATCGGTCTTGATCTCATTGGGAATATTCATGTAACGGGTATTATCTATCGCCTCTATGGGTTCGCCTGCAGCGATAGAACCAATGAAAGGTGTGGCCGCTTTATATATTAATTCGTTGTCGGTTGTTTTGTTTTGTAAATGTTTTTCTGTTAAACGAACGCCGCGTTGTTTGCGATTGGGGGCTTCAACAAAACCTGCGTTGATAAGTCCTTGTATATGCTTATGTAAAGACCCTCTGGATTTTAAACCCATGGCAAGGCACAATTCATTTAGCGTGGGTGCCTGAATAAACTGCTGTTGATTGGAGATAAGAAAATCTAAAACTTCCTGTTGTTTTCGGGTTAGGTGATGATTGGTGTTCATATTTGTTCTCTATTCGTTTTTGTTTATAGTAGATCAAGAACAAAAGGAGAACAAGTATTTGTTTGTTAATTTTGTGAAAAATATTAGGTTTTGTTTTTAAGTCGTTGATATTTCTAATGACTATTTATAATTATTGCTATGTGGTAGGTGTTTCTGAAGTCTTTAATCGGAAATCGATGATTTAGTGATACTTACAGGCGGGGCGTAGGAATGGCGTATGAAAGTGTTGCAAAACATACGGTTTTTAGGAAGGAGTATCTGATTTTAGCGTCCTTTCTCTAGTGCGGGACTGGAGAAAGGACGTATGAAAACTTAAGGTTTAATGATAACTTCGTTACTGAAACTGGAACTGCCATTACTGTTTTCTGCGTTGATTTTAAATCTTACAGTGCTATCAGTTAATAACGAGGTAAATGAAATAGTGTCTGATGTGTCAAACAAGCTATATGAACAGGTTGTGCTTCTGTTTTTTCCTTTGCCTGTCGTGGATTCCTCACAGCGCCAGACATTGTAATGGGTGGCTGAATTAGAAGTTTCCCAATTTAATACAATTGTGCCACTCACTATTTTGTTTTTACCTCGGCCTGTCACAGTTTTATTTACTGTATAGGATAGGTTATTTGGAGTCTCCGGTGGCAAGGTTGTTGGGTCTGTTAATGTTACTGTGATACTTGCTGAATCAGTTATATTGTGATCGTCCTTAACCGTTAAAGTGACGTTATAGGTGCCAGCAACAGAATAGCTATGAGTTGGATTAGCTTGAGGTGAGCTATTTCCATCTCCAAAGTTCCAGTTATAGCTAAGGGTATTATTGCTATCAGGATCAAAAGAACCTACGGAAGAAAAGTCTATGCTGAGTACTACACTATTAGCGGGAGCAAATGCTGAGGCAACGGGGGCATCATTTACGGCAATGACAGCTATGGATACACTGCCATTTGCGGTACCGCCAAAACCATCGTTTACTGTATAGTTAAAGCTATCAGTGCCATTAAAATTGTTATTGGGTACATAACTAACAGAGCCGTTGTTAAGGTTAGTGATGGTTCCATTAACGGTTGGAGATTGAATAGTGAAGCTTAATGCATCACCATCAGCATCAGATGATTGACTGGCTAAGTCGATTATTACGCCTTGGTCTTCTTGAGTGCTAATGCTGCTATTGGCTGTTAAGGGTGGATTATTAGCTGCTGTGTTGGCACTGGCTGTAGATGATGGCTGGGTTGTGTTGTTGTAGGCATCTTTAGCCATAACCTGAAAGCTGTAATTGCTTCCAGCAACTAACCCTGTTGCGGTATATTGACTGGATGATTGCCAGCCACTATCACTGCAATTGCTGCCACTTACACAGATAAAGTTGTATTGAATGCCTCCGGATTCATCTGTTGCAGTACTTGCCTGCATACTAATGCTTGTCCGTGATTGGCTGTAAGGTGCAACTGCCCAGCCCATGGGATTTGGTGAGGGCGGAGTATTATCAGATACTTGGCTGTACGGTTCAACTTTTCCGGAAATAAAATATTGACCTAAACTGCCATAATCTGAATAAGGCGATACGCTATTACCTACGCCACTAATAGCAAGAAGATATTGCCCACTGCTGACTGTGGTGGTGATTTGTGCATCAGTTTCATCTAATGGATCATTACTTGTGATTAATTGACCCTCCCAATTATAAAGACTTACTTTAATATCAAGATTGGCACCTCGTCGTGC
>DAOWHF010000155.1:0-4317 GCA_030641565.1 Methylomarinum sp. | reverse complement strand
TGGAAGCTGAATCATTACAAGAGCGCGGCTTAAAACCGAGTGACTTAAGTTTGCCAGTGCAAGAGTTTTATAGAAAAGATATTAATCAGTTAATAAAGCAATTTGATGTGGTTTTATAGGGCAGACGAAAGACGAAAGACGAAAGAGTGTGTCGCTTTTTCTCTTTGAGTCTTTCGCCTTTAGCCTTTAGTCTGCTCTTAAATCTTTTTGTATTTGATACGATGTGGGTTATCGGCATCAGTACCTAAACGTTTATGGCGGTCTGCTTCATAATCTTCATAGTTGCCTTCAAACCAAACCACTTCACTATCTCCCTCAAAAGCCAGGATATGAGTCGCAATTCTATCTAAGAACCAGCGATCATGCGAAATAACAACGGCGCAACCCGGAAAAGATAAGATGGCTTCTTCTAAAGCGCGTAGTGTTTCTACATCCAGATCATTGGTTGGCTCATCGAGTAATAGTAAGTTACCGCCACTTTTTAGCAATTTAGCTAAATGTACACGGTTACGTTCACCACCCGATAGGTTGCCAATATGTTTTTGTTGATCTGCACCTTTAAAGTTAAATCTACCAAGATAGGCGCGTGATGGTGTTTCATAAGTACCGACAGTAATATTATCTAAGCCATCAGAAACTTCCTCCCAAACTGTTTTGTTTGGATCCATATCGTCACGTAACTGATCAACATAAGCCAGTTTGACGGTTTCTCCTAACTTCACTTCACCGGCATCAGGCTTTTCAAAACCAGCCATCATACGGAATAGGGTGGTTTTACCTGCACCATTGGCACCAATAATACCCACGATACCACCTGGGGGAAGTTTAAAACTGAGGTCGTTGACTAATAATTTATCGCCAAAGGCTTTTTTGATGTGCTCTATATCAATAACGATATCGCCTAAACGTGGACCAGGCGGGATATAGATTTCTTGGGTCTCACTGCGCTTTTGTACTTCTTTAGATGATAGTTCATTAAAACGAGCTAATCGCGCTTTACTCTTAGCATGGCGACCTTTTGCACCAGAACGTACCCATTCTAATTCTGTTTTTAAGGCTTTTTGGCGAGAAGACTCTTGTTTAGACTCTTGGGCTAAACGATTTTCTTTTTGTTCTAGCCAGTTTGAATAATTACCTTCCCAAGGAATTCCCATGCCTCTATCAAGCTCAAGAATCCAGCCTGCAACATTATCCAAAAAGTATCTATCATGCGTTACGGCAACAACTGTACCTTTATAGTCATGTAAAAACCGTTCTAACCAAGCGACAGATTCTGCATCGAGATGGTTGGTTGGTTCGTCAAGTAACAGCATGTCTGGTTTAGAAAGTAACAAGCGACAAAGTGCAACACGGCGCTGTTCTCCACCCGATAATTTGGTTACATCGGCATCCCAGGGAGGAAGACGTAGTGCATCGGCTGCAATTTCCAGGGTTCTCTCCAGTTCCCAGGCACCTGCTACTTCAATTTTTTCTTGTAATTCAGCTTGTTCAGCTAATAATGCATCAAAGTCAGCTTCTGGATCGGCAAAGGCTTCGTTAATCTGGTTGTAGCGATCAACAACGGCTTTTATTTCAGCAACACCTTCTTCAACATTACCACGTACATCTTTGTTAGGATCTAGGTGTGGTTCTTGGGCAAGATAACCAATATTAATGCCTTTTTGAGGGATTGCTTCACCTTCAATTTCTGTGTCAAGGCCAGCCATGATTTTAAGTAAAGTTGATTTACCTGAACCATTTAAACCTAGTACCCCAATTTTGGCACCGGGAAAGAAAGAAAGAGAAATATCTTTAAGGATATACTTTTTCGGAGGGACGATTTTACCCACCCGATTCATCGAATAAATGTATTGAGCCATTATTGTCTGCAGTCAGAAAAAACTCTATTATTTCACGATATGGGATTGAGTTTATAGTTGAATTTATGATTTTAAAGAGTCTGTAAAGTAATGTCTGATTCATTCAAGCTTAAACTGTATATAAAATGTCGTTTAGTCGGTGGCATAATACAGTCTAAATAGGCACATTACTGGATTGTGTATACTTGGCGTTCTGAAAGAGTGAAGTATAGGCTTAGCGTTAAATTTTATTGAGGAGATAAGCGCATGCGATTATTAAACAAGCTATCCAGTTTTGAAGGGTTTGACGTGGATTGGCGACGGTTGATGGTTCAGTGGGTCATTATCATGTTGGCAGGTATTTTTATGGCTTTAGCCAGTGTGGTTAATTCAGATGCCGTGATTTTATCTGCTAGAGAATTCTCTTGGCTTCCCATGAGTGGCATGATTATTTTTATGTTGGGTTTGCTTGAATGTCTGGATGCTTTTCTTGCCAAGGAGCAACGTGATGTTATTCAAAATTTACAAGTGGGTGTGCTTGATACGGTGATAGGTATTTTGATAATTTCAAGTGTTTCAGGGGTTGCTTCTCGTTTAGGTATGATGATCTCAGCCTTTCTTATCGTAAGAGGTATTGTTCGGATTGCTTTAGCCTATGCATTGGATCTACCTCTCAAGGTATCAACATCAATAGTGGGAATAATATCCGTTATTTTAGGTGTGCTGATTTTCCAGGAATGGCCGACATCTGATGCATGGTTCATGTCTTTGTGTCTAAATATTGAAATTGCTTTTCGTGGCTGGGCGGGTATTTCTTTTGCCTTGTGGGTGAGGAAACAAAAGTTAAGAGATGAACAAAAAAAATCTTAGTAGCGGATATCAACCACAAAATAACTTAATTCCTGGATTTCATTTTTAATCTTTACTTCATCATCAATGGTTTTCTTAAGTAATGCTTTGGCTAGTGGGGAATCCATACTGATATATGCCGTATCATGATCATGTTCATCAGGCCCAACAATACGGTAGCAGACTTCTTCGCCATTTTCTTTTTCTAAGGTGACCCAGGCACCAAAATAAATAAAATCTTGATTGTCTGGTTTTTTTGAAACGATAGTCAGGGAAGGAAGGCGTTTTTGCAGGAAATTAATGCGACTATCAATGCCTCGCAATTCTTTTTTTCTATAAATATATTCAGCATTTTCAGAACGGTCGCCTTCAGCTGCGGCGGCAGTGATTGCTTTTACCACCTCTTTACGTTTTTCCCATAAATTTCTTAGCTCTGATTCTAAGGTTTGATAACCTTCGTGGCTAATATAAGGCGAAGATTTTGGGCGGGGTGGTTTCCATCTAGACATGGTGCGTTATAATACTCGGTTTATTAATAAATCAAAGAGTTCTACATGCAAATTTCAGACAAAATGGCTGTTACTATTCATTACATACTAACTAATGGTGCAGGAGAACAGTTAGACAGTTCACGCGGTGAAGAGCCAATGGTTTATTTACATGGACAAGGTCAAATTATACCTGGTTTAGAGTCTGCTTTAACAGGGAAGGGCGCGGCTGATAAATTTAAAGTAACAATTGCAGCTGAAGATGCATATGGTGAAAGAAGTGAAGATATGCTGCAAACAGTACCACTTTCAATGTTTGAAGGTATTGATAAAGTTGAAGCAGGTATGCAGTTTCATGCTGATGCTAGCGGCGGTGTGAATGTTGTAACTGTCACTAAGGTCGATGGCGATGATGTCACGATCGATGGAAACCATCCTTTAGCTGGTGAAGCATTAACATTTGATGTTGAAGTAATGGACATAAGACCAGCAACAGAAGATGAATTAAGCCATCAACATGTACACGGTGAAGGCTGTAATCATTAATTGGTGTAGTGTTTTCTTATTAGGGTAAGAAAACAAGCGGCCGAGATACCAGATGATGCAAATAACATACACATCACCATAATCTGGTATCTTGCTGCAATAAAGGGTGATACACCTGACAAAATTTGACCTGTCATCATGCCGGGTAAAGAAACTATCCCCACAGCAAAAAGCATGTTGACCGTTGGAATCAGTGAGGCGTTAAAAGCATGGTTTCTGGCTGCCAGATAATTATTGTTATTGTTAAATTCTGATTGGAAGCGTTCTGCCGCCAAGCTAAGGCTATTCATGGCATTTGCTAAAACCATCCCACCCAAAGGAATGGTATAACGTGGCTGGTACCATGGTTCTAATTCTAAAACACCTAATACAACGATCGATAAGGTAAATCCACAGGCAATCAGTAATGATAATGCGGCTTTACTAAATAATGGCCAACGATTTTCTTTGACGGTACCTAAAGCAATCCAGCTTGAAAAAAGTAACATCACCGTTAATACTAACAATGTAATTAAAGCTGAATCTGAGTCAAAAATGGTGTTTAAAAAATAACCAATAACCAGCAATTGCGCTAGCATTCTGCACATTGCATAAAG
>DAOWHF010000327.1:0-8755 GCA_030641565.1 Methylomarinum sp. | reverse complement strand
TACTTTTCGTTAGTTGTACCCATGCTGACTGCAACAATCACCATAGTACCAACTGCGAAAGCAATACCAACTTTCTTATCACCAGCAGAGATTAAAGAATCTGCTTTACCACCGCTTACTGCGATATGACGAGGAATGAACATTGGACGTTTAACCCAGAATGCCATCCAAGCTACACCAATTGCATACCATAAAGCATGCCAGAAATATACGTTATCTAAAGCGTAAGTTTCTAGATCAATAGTTTCGCCAGTCAAAGTTGTTAAAGGATTAACAAACTCACCCATAGAACCAGTAATAGTTACCCATTTACCTGGACCAATGATTGGACCACCGCCTTCAACATTCATCATAGTATGAACGTGCCAGTCACCTGGACGACGAGCTTTTAACAAAACTTTAAATGAATAAGTTTCGCCCAATTCCAAAGAAACTGAACGTGGTACTAATTGATCACCGATACAAGAACCAGCACGAATAAATACTGGACCTGGAATACCAATGTTCAAGAAAGCAACTTCTGGCTTATCAACAGTTTCAGGCCAGCCAGCAAATACATGCAGCTTTCCAGAAATTGACATTGTTTCGTTAATTGCAACTTCGTCTTTTGACCAGTTTAAATCAAACCAGTGAATAGTACGCATACGCATGAAAGCCGCTTGAGACTTTTCACCATGTGCTGAAGCTGTAGGTGTGTAAAAAATCGCTGCTGTCATTGTAACCAGCAGTGCGACAAAGGATAATTTAGCTACCTTGTCTTTTATTATTTTCATATACCCTCCTCTATTTCTAGAGAATCTGTAATTAAGACTTTCTGACGACTAAATATTCGTCAGATCTCGTTTTTTGTTAATTCTTATTAAACGTTTTCGCCAGAGATGAAATCAGTTTTGTTGAACCATCTACCGAAGAAGTGCCATAAGAAGTAAATAATAATAGATACGAAACCAGAGAAGAACGCTGATACAGGAGCAACGTCTTTACCGAAAGTTCTTAATGTACCTTTTTCAACCATTCTGATGTACTCAGGAGTACCAGTACGTACGTAGTGGTAACCTTGTAAATCAGCTAATGTAAACATCATACCGTTATATTCAACAGGTACGTGTAATGGCGCAATAATTGGCCAGTTACCTGGGTAGAATAGTAAACCCCATGCTAAACCACCGATTACAGCAGTTAAAGTCATAGATCCACCTAACATCAAGATAACGTCAAGTACGATTGCACCTGGCACTAAGTTTGATGGGAAGCAGAAGTTTACAGGGAAATATGTCCATCCCCAGAAGTTCAAGTATCTGTTGATCCACTCACCTAAAAGAAGAGCCAATACACAGACTGTTGCACCGATTGGTAATCTATAACGATACCAAAGCATTGCTTGAACAGCAGCAGGAAAAGTGATTGAAACGATAGGTGCTACAGTTACCCATAAACGTCTATCTTTCCAGTCAGTCCAGAAATCCCAGTCACCACCAGTTAACATATAATGGATATGGTATCCACCAAGAACTGCAGTAAATAACGTAAAAAGAATCATCCAGTCGAATGCGCGTGAAACCGCAACGGCTTCTGCACGAGATCGTACAGCTGATTGAGATGCGCTCATTAGCTTACCTCCTAAAAATTAAAATTATATTTTTTATTACTGTCTTCCAAAGTTTGTTCCGCACTTAATTGTACGGAACAGACCTAGGAGATAGTTTTTTTCTTACTTCAAATAAAACTTAAGCTATTAAGCTAAGTCTTTTTTAAGTAATTTTGTAATTGCCATTACTTCAGTGTTTACAACACCCATAATAGCTAGAGCAGCCCATCCAAAGAATACGAAACCGTAATGCAATGGAGCAACGAACAACTCTTCCATGAACCAGAAAGTATGACCCCATTCGTTCAATCCTACGTTTGGTAGAATCATGAAAGGACCAATAACCGAAACCAAATACATTAGGTGTAAACCTTCGTTATAAGTTGGTAATCTAGTTTTAGCATACAAGAATGCAGATACACCAGTAATGATGTAAATTGGGTATGACAAATAGAATTCGATGATGTGACTTGGTGTAAAGTCAGTATCACGAACAATAGTTTGATGCCATGTACCATCTTGCTCTGTGAAGTATGAAGCTCCCCAGTAGATAGCCCAACCGTACATTACTAACCATGTCCAGTGAGTGAAATGTCTTCTTAACTCTTCACGTGGAGTGATTGACATCACTTTACGATCACGAGATTTCCAGATATATCCCCACAAACCAGCTGAGATAACAACTTCCAAAACTAATTCGATGTACAACATGTTCATCCAATATGTTTCGAATTCTGGTGCAAATGAATCAAGTCCAGCAGACCATCCATAAACACCTTCGTACCAACGAATAAATGAATAGAACACCAAATACAGCATAAAGCCTGCAATTAGGTTCGTTTTATTTAATAGCGGTGCTTCCGCAGCATCAGCTTTAACTGATTCAGTTGTAGCAGCCATTTCTACCTCCTAAAAGTTTATTTTTATCCCCAACAATAATTGCTGGGAGTTTATTTAATGAATCCCTTTCATGTGCACATAACTAAATAAAGCACACCAGCTAATCCATAGCGTGCTAAGCAGTTTACTCAGCTCTTTTATTCATGTCAAGATAATTACTTTATATTTATTACCCTTTTCTGCAGCACTGCGACAAATTGTCGCAAACATATAAAAAATACATTTAAAATCAACTAGATACAAAACACCCTGTGCTAAAAAAAACATCTAATAGCTAGTATTTTTATGCTACACAACACCATTAGACAGCTATGCAATACCTTCAACTATCCCTCTTCATTTCCGTTATACTTCACGCTCCTATCTGCATTTGATAGAATCACATACACTTCAAGCAACCTCTTATTTATTCTTTAGAAACCATGAAAAACAAAGCATTCCTTTTTATCATTGCCCTTATTGCCCTTCTTGTATTTCAAGCAAAAGTTGTTATGCCATTTGTTCAAGATATTGCTTCATCAGATCTTTTTCTTGAAACCAGTGGAGATGAGATGAATAGAGTCTCAGATCAAAACCAAATGACTATTGAAGCCTTTAGACAATGTAATAGCTACATTTCTACTGAAGTACTCCCCAGCACTTCTTTATCATTCTCAGAGCATTCGATCAATGCATTTAGTCTTGGTAATTATCAATATGTTATTAACGCTGATTTAGAAATCTCACCTGATAATGCTGCAGCTTTTACAAGAAGATATGTTTGTCGCATAAAGTACCTAAACGGTAGCGACAATAGTGAAGTATCTGTTGCAGATAACTGGTCGATTGAAGCCACATCAGGGCTAGATAATATAAACTTAGACTAACAAGTATTAGCACTTTTAAACAGTCCTCTCTAGCTGAGAGGACTGTTTAACCAAATTCGCCCTTAACAACACCTAAAGCGCTTTAAATGCAAAAGACTATCTATTTCTTATTAACCTTTCTGCATAATGAGCCGCACCTAATAAGCCAGCCTCAGGGTTAAGACATACTTTAATAGAAACATCTTGTAACATCGTTTTATTCCGACCTTTTGCCGAGTAGCCGCGCAGGAAATCTCCTTTTTTTATAATTGGCAATATTTTCACTGCAATACCTCCCGCTAACACAATACCGGCCTTAGGCAAGCACTTCAGTGCTAAATTCCCCGCCTCTGCACCATATATTTCACAAAACACCTCTAATGCCTTGGTACATAGATCATCATCACCAGAAACACCTTTTTCACCTATTACCGCTGCAGGGTCTTGCTCTCTCATTTGCAACTCAACACGCCCATCTGCCTCTGCATATTTAATTGACTTTAAATACTGATAAATATTCACCAGACCTTGCCCACAGACAACCCGCTCATAACTTACATGATCAGGATATATCCCCAGCAAATATCTTAACAAACCTATTTCCAATTCATTTCTTGGTGCAAAATCTGTGTGACCGCCTTCTGTAGCAACTACATGATGCTTTTCATCAGCCCATACGACAATAGCCTCACCTAATCCAGTCCCCGCAGCTAAAACAGCTAAATTTCCTTGGCTTTTTTTAGCATTTACATTTAACTCTTCAAAATCATGCTCAGGCATAGCTAGCACACCCCATGCGGTCGCCTCTAAATCATTCAGCAGTTGGACACATTCTGCTCCCGTCTGATTAGCAATTCCATCCCTACTTAACACCCAAGGCAGGTTTGTTGTTACGCAATCACCGTTAACCACTGGGCCCGCAACCCCAAGACACACACTTCGCAAAATTAAATTTAATTCAGCCCTCAAAAAACAATCTAGTAATGCCTCAAAACTATTAAATTCCGCACTGGCAAAAACTTTTTTTTTACAGCAAACCCAACCTGATTTTTCCTGATTGTATAACGCTAAAATTGTTTTAGTTCCACCTATATCGCCAGCAAGAATCATTACTGCCCCTCGTAACTATTAAATACCTGATATTTTTTATCCTTATCAAAAGAAACTACTTTGTAAGGGTCTTTTCTACCCCCCATTTCCATTCCCGGCGTTCCCATTGGCATTCCTGGGACCGATATCCCAATTACTGCGGGCTTAATTTTTAATAGTTTTTTTATATCTGCGGCTGGCACATGCCCTTCTATAACATAACCGTTAACCAATGCTGTATGGCAAGAAGACATGTTTTTTGGAACACCATACTTATCCTTTATTTGCTGCACATCCTCTATCACATGATCAGTTACTACAAACTGATTTTCCTTTAAATGAGCCAGCCATTTACTGCAACAGCCACAGCTTGGGCTACGATAAACCTCTATCTCTAAAGGCTTGATTTCTTCCGCATTGACACTAACATTTAAACTCAACAACCCACTAATCATTAACAGTTTAATCTTATTCATAATAACCCCAATTATTCACCATTTAAAGTCGCTATAATACCTCTACTTCCAGCATTATTTCTATGTTCACACAAATAGATTCCCTGCCATACTCCCATCTGCAATCGTCCACCAGCAACAGGAATTGTTAGTTCTCCACCTAATATCACTGCTTTCAAATGCGCGGGCATATCATCACTACCTTCTAACACATGCCGAAAATAAGGTTCATTTTCTGGTATCGCTTGATTGAAATACGCTTCCATATCTGTCCGCACATCTGGATCAGCATTTTCATTTATTACCAATGAGGCCGAGGTATGCTGAATAAACAAATGCAACAACCCAACCTTAATTTGTTTTAATTCGGGTATATCACGGACAATTTCATCTGTTACCAAATGAAATCCACGACACCGCGCCTGCATACTGATTTTTTTCTGAAACCACATTAAGTATTACCTATAAAAAAAGGAAGCAACCAATAGCTGACCCAACTTATAACAAAAACCGCTATAAAATTTAAAATAAGCCCCATACAAACCATTTCAACCACCTTAATCTTACCACTACCGAAAATAATGGCATTGGGCGGTGTCGCCACTGGCAACATAAAAGCACATGATGCCGACAATGTTGCTGGCAACATAAGCCAAATGGGTGAAACTTCAATCGCTTTAGCGGTTGAGATAAGAATCGGCATGACCAATTGAGTTGTTGCCGTATTCGATGTTAACTCTGTTAACAAATTCATACCCGCTGAAACAGACAATATTAATACCGGTAATGAAACTGACTTCAACCCTTGCAACTGTCCCGCCAAATAGACTGACAATCCACTTTCGGAAAATCCATAAGCCAATGCAAATCCACCACCAAACAACAAAATAATTGACCAAGGTAGCTCAACAAAAACTTTTTTATCTAAAATAGCACTTCCCGCTCCTTTAACGGGGATAAAAAACAATATACTCGCCATTGTCATAGCTACACTTCCATCATCAATCATCGCCCCATTGATCAATAGATCGCCCCACCCAGGTATAATTACATCACCTAACGTTAGTCCTTTTCTTGTAACCCAAAGTATTGCTGTAACCATAAAAGTAATTAATACGGTACTTTCAGCAAATGAAATTTTCCCCAATTGCTTGCGCTCATTCACTACCAACAGCTTCAATTGATCAGCATTATTTAGCCCTCTTAAATAAAAAACACCAATAACGCCTAACAATACCAACAGTAAAATCGCTCCCACAGGAACTGCGATCAACATCCATTGCGCAAATCCTATCGCCTCACCAGTTTCCAATACATAAAATCTAGAAAAGACCAGGTTTGGAGCCGTTCCGACCAGAGTCATCATTCCCCCAATCGATGCTGAATAAGCAATTGATAACAATAAGCCAACAGAAAACTGCTGAGTTTGTTTTTTAGATAAAAAAAGTGCGTAGCGAGAAATAATAGCCAATGCAATTGGTAGCATCATTAATGTTGTTGCTGTATTAGAGATCCACATTGACAACCCTGCGGTTGCCACAATAAATCCTAAAACCACAAACAATGGATGCCCACCAAAATGTGTTAATACATTAAGCGCAATACGCTTATGTAAATTCCATTTTTGCATCGCCAAAGCAATCATAAACCCTCCGATTAATAAAAAAACCGTAGAGTTCATGTATTGGCTAGCTGTTGCTTTACTTGAAGCGATTCCCAAAACCGGAAAAAGAGTAAGTGGTAAAAGTGCTGTCACAGCCAGAGGAACTGCTTCTGTGATCCAAAAAATTGACATCATAACGGCAACAGCTGCCATTCGAGTTACATTATCATTACCACCAAAATCACAGTAAAAAATCATGATAAGAGGCAAGATAGTTCCAACAATTAATCCAACCCTTTTCATTGACTTCCCTATACACCCTAATTCTTTGAAAACAGCCCTCTCACAAAAGAGGACTGAATATATCCATATATGTCAGACAACAACTTCCTGCTGCAGATGTTTGAAAAATCAACGACCTAACACCCACTGTAAAAATTATGCTGAAAACGACTAAAACCAATTAATCACTGAAACGCTCAACATAACTTTAACGATGATACTGAGGACTAAACTCATGAACTGCATCAACCATGGCCTTTACATGCTCTGGATTAACATCAGGCAAAATACCATGCCCTAAATTAAAGACATGCCCCGAACCTGAACCATATTTCTTTAAAATCATTTCTACTTTTTGCTTGATATGTTCTGGCTCAGCATATAGAGCAATAGGATCCATATTCCCTTGCAATGCAACCTTATCACCTACACGCGCTCGTGCTTTAGCTATATCTGTTTGCCAATCCAGACCCAAAGCACTATAACCAGCATCGGCCATATCCTCTAACCACAATCCCCCGCCTTTAGTGAAGAAGATAGTCGGAACTTCCTGACCATCCTTGTTTGTATTCAACAAAGATCTAACTTGCTTTGCATAATTCAATGAAAACTCATTATAGTCTTCAGTCGAAAGCATACCGCCCCAGGTATCAAAGACCATGACAGCCTGAGCACCAGCATCTATTTGCGCATTTAAATAACTTGCAACGGATTGAGCCAACTTATTTAACATTTGATGCATAAGTTTTGGCTGCTCATACATCAAGCCTTTTACTTTTTGGAAGCTTTTACTACTACCGCCTTCAACCATATAAGTCGCAAGCGTCCATGGACTGCCTGAAAAGCCAATTAATGGCACTCTTCCTTGCAAATTCTTTCTAATCAAACTAACCGCATCAACCACATATCGTAAATCCGTATACGGATCAGGGATAGGCAACTTATCAATATCACTGGCGGTTCTGATAGGATTTTTAAATTTAGGTCCTTCACCTTCTGTAAAGTAAAGCCCCAAACCCATTGCATCGGGAATAGTAAGAATATCTGAAAATAAAATCGCTGCATCAAAATCAAAACGCTCTAAAGGCTGAAGAGTCACCTCACATGCCAGCTCTGGATTGGTACATAAATTTAAAAAGCTACCTGCTTTTGCCCTTATCTCTCTATATTCTGGCAAATACCGTCCTGCTTGCCTCATCATCCAGACAGGCGTTCTATCTACAGGCTGTTTCAATAAAGTTTTAATAAAAATATCATTTTTTAAAGCTGTCATACACACTCGTTATTTAATTTCTCTTTGTAAATTTTTAAATCGTCTTACCCATGATTTTCTATACTTAGCAGGTAATAACTTCATTTTTTCTGATGCTATTTTAGCATTCTTAAAAGAGCCATAAATTAATACAAATTTTGTTTGCCCCTGCTTATTTATTTGAAAATACTTCAAACCTTCTTTCAATTGCTTATTATTGTTCATGAACTCTGCAATTGATTTCCGTTGTGAAAGCACTATAAGCTGTATTGTATAATTCCTTTTAGCTTGTTTTAAAACCCATTGGCTATCATCTTTTTTAATTGACTCTTCTTTTTTAGGAGCCAGCTTTTTTGGTGTAGGTTTTGATGCAGGTTTAACCACATCTTTTGCATCCGGCACTACAATTTTATCTTTAAGCGGTGTAACAGTCGTTATCGCATCAACAACAGGCTCCTGTTTTGGCTCAAGTTCCGCCGATATACTTTGTTTGCTGACACTGTTTTCTTTAACAATGTTAGCGGCCATAAGCGGTATACTCTTTTTTTCTTCAGTCTGCCGTGGCTCTTCTTCCGCTTTTTTAATCACTTCAGTTGCTATAACATCCGTACTTTCGACTGCCAAAGCTAATTCAACATTACTTTTGTCACTCTGATTATATGCTTCCCTAACGCCTTCCCCCAGCCTAACTGATTCAATTACAGGCGTTGAAATATCTATCACTTCTGGATTTTCCATAAG
>DAOWHF010000234.1:0-6180 GCA_030641565.1 Methylomarinum sp. | reverse complement strand
GCCAGCTATACTCTATGCTTCCCCATGCTTGCGTGGCTTGCTTCATCCATGAAAGTGCTTTGCTGGCATTAACATGAACGGGGGTAAAGTTAACTAGCCCGGTGGCAATCTGTAAATCAATATTAACATCTTGTTCAATACGTTCTGGAGCGATAGCGGCTGTGGGATCAAACCGTGCCCAGCCTTTACCTGATAGCCAAACTTCAGCCCAGGCATGGGCATTCGCTTGCTTGATTTCTAAAAAACCACCAACCTTATTCAGTTCTCCGCCTTGATAACCGCCCACCACTCTTGCAGGAATCCCCGCAACTCGCATTAAATAAACAAATGCCGTGGCGTAGTGACTACAGAAACCATAACGACTTTCGAACAAAAAAGTCTCAATCGGCTTGTCTTCCATTAAGGGCGGCATTAAAGTGTAATGGAAGTTTTCATTAGTGAAATGATCTAAAACCGCTTGAATAAAAATCTCAGCAGCTTGATCAAAGCCATGAAGTTGCGAGACTAATTGTCTGATTTTTTCTGAAGGTTCAGCGGGCAATTGCAGGTTATCTTTACGCTCTGTTTTGGTGATATAGCCTGTATTATAGTGAGGTGATGAGCTGATTTTATATTCGGCACGCTCCCCCGTGTTATCCCTATTAATCAGTTGATAAAGTGCATTTTTCTTTAGAGACTGTGGATAAGTCGTTGGCATATCTAATGCAAATACCCAGTCTTTATCTTGCGGCTCCATCATCAAAGTGTATTGATAGGCCGATCCTGAATAGCTCGGTTTATCCAGATATTTATGGAAAAATAGGTTTTTAGTTTCAGTCCAGCGTTTGCCATCAGTATAAGAAAAAACCGGGCCACGCCAATAGCGTTGATTTGATGGCGGCATATCTCCGCTAAACTTAACCCTAAAAACTAGCTCATCCGACATCCCCAGACGACTAATTGATCCTGGCTCCAGACTATCGCTTAACCCTATTTTGGCGGTATGTTGATCATCAAACATCATCCAGCGAGGTGCTTCTACTCTTGGAAAAAGAATAAATAAAATAATCGCTAAAGGCAGTGCTTGCAGAATAATAATTCCCGCTGTTTTTAGGGCGGGTATGGTTTCGGGTTTATAGCTATTAATTGAGACTAAAGTCGCCAGCAAAACGCTGCAAACAAATAAAATATAGCCTGCCATCAACAGGCTTTGTTGAAATAAAAACTGAGACGTTGCTACGATAAAAGCTAAATAGCTAATCAGATATAAGTCTCGTTCTTTTTTAATTTCCAGTAATTTAAGTCCTAATGCGGTGACAAATAAACTGGTTCCTGCATCTCGCCCTAAGACCCCTTGATGCTGGGTATAAAGCAAAGCTAATGCGCAGACGGTTAATAAAAAAACCAATAACTTATTGGGTAAATAGCTTGGTTTCCAAATGCCGAGAAATCGCCAAATTAGTAACAGACTAAAAAAGGCAAACAAAGGCATAGGCACATGATTTATATGCGGCAATGTAATCATGCCGATTGAAACCAATAAGAAAATAAGGGTTTGCTGCTTAAGTTCTGAATTCATCATTTGGTAGTTGTTTCTCACACCAAGCCGCTAAGACACAAAGGTAAGAGCCATAGAGCTTTCTCGTCTTAGTGCCTCTGTGTATTTGAGTGATCAAGAGTCAATACTAATTGTATTTAATACAACGCTAATGCTTGCAGGCATTTTTCATAATGCACCTGACCATGATTAGGCTTTAATTTAATGCCGGGAACGCTAAAGCCATAACGTAATCCAAGCTTTTCTGCATCAATCACCCAGCGACATAATTGGCTTAGCCTTTCTTCAACATTATGTCCTGGGGTCTGTTCGTAATTTAGCCATAACTCAGTTAAGTTATCCCCAGCATATTGCTTGCTGAATAAACCTTGTCCTTTGGCAAACGCTTTCCAATGGATATGTTTGATTGAATCACCCTTCTGATACTCTTTAAGCCCGTAAAAATCATCACTGCCTTTATGTGAAAGACTGTTTTGTAGTGCTTGTGCATTATTTCCCTCGGCTTCAGGAAAATCGCGTTCTATGGCACTAGGTTTTGGATACACTAAGGCCTTAGCTGAAAAACGCAGTGGTGACCAGGCACGAAATAATCCTAAGGGGTACGTGCTAGAGAGGGTAACAGTTTCAATGTCATGCCAGCCTCTGCGAGATGTCGCAGAATAAAGAATTATGCGCTTCTTTTCTTGTTCGGCTAGGGTGAAATCTAAGTGCTTATCTAAGCTTGCTTGTAAATTATATCGTTCAATTTTATTAGGGTTATCAATGACTATCTCAAAGCCTGTTGATTCGCCTGCAAACACCGCCTGACTCTGCCCCTGCGTTAACACTAATCCAGCCAATGACTTAAAACTATGCAAGATAGTAATAAAGAAAATACTGGCCAATAAAAAACTCAGCAAATAAGCCAGGTTGTTGTTATAAATAAAAGCTATCAGCAATAACAAAGTAATCAAAACCACAAAGCCTAAGCCACGTTTAGTCGGCAAAATAAAGATTCGCTGATGATTTAATACAATCTGCTTAAGCCTGACTTTTTCACCTTTAATAAAACGACTTAAATTGAAGCGTTGTTTTAATTCTAAACCCACGTTATTTAAGAAACCGCGACGTTATTAAGTAAGGGGGCAACAATCGATTCAGAATCTGTACTACCTGATCGTAGACGATGTCCTGCAACTGCGGGTAATACCGCTTGTACATCATCTGGCAACACCGCCTTTCTGCCGTCCATATACGCCCAGGCTTTAGCCGCTGTTAATAAGGCTAAACCTGCTCTTGGTGACAAGCCACAATGATAATCCGTTGATTCTCGGGTGTAATTGATTAAATCTTGTAGATAATCAAGTAACGCAGATGAGACATGTATTTCCGTCACTTGCTGTTGAATACTTGCTAATTGCTCAGCTTGTAATTGAGTCGATAAAGTTTCAATTAAGCTGTAGCGGCTACGCCCTTCTAACAAAGCTCGTTCAGCCTGATGATTAGGATAGCCCAATTCAATCCGCATTAAAAACCGGTCTAGCTGAGATTCTGGTAATGGAAAAGTACCAATTTGGTGAGAGGGGTTTTGAGTGGCAATCACAAAAAAAGGCTGAGGTAAATTATAGGTTTTACCCTCAACAGTGACTTGATGTTCTTCCATCGCTTCCAGCAAGGCGCTTTGCGCTTTAGGAGTGGATCGATTAATTTCATCAGCCAAAATCATTTGATTAAACAATGGGCCAGGATGAAAGGTAAACTGACTATCTTTTACATCAAAGATTGAAGCACCAATAATATCCGCAGGTAAAATATCGCTAGTAAATTGAATCCGTTGGTAATTCAAACCCAGCAATTTGGCTAAAGTATGCGATAAAGTGGTTTTACCTACTCCCGGTACATCTTCAATTAACAAGTGCCCTTTTGCTAATAAACAACATACGGCTAATTTGATTTGTAACTCTTTACCTAGAATAATTTGGTTAGCTGATTCCAGCAACGGTTTGAGCACATTGTCCATAATGAAAAAATATAAAATATATAGAGTGAATAAGTGGTTTACGACCAATGAATGGGAAATTGGTTCATAGGAGGCTGACCAAAATAGCTTTCCCTCGTGAAGGTTTCTATTCTCTGGTAGTCTCCTATGCCATATCAATCTGATTTTTATCTAAAAATTCATTGGCATACTTTAGATAGACTTTTTCTTTAATAAAAACATCAAATATATCAGGGTCTACATGATTATCCTCTTTCATTTTCGTCAGAATGGCGATTGCCTCTGATAATTTTTTACCTTCTTTATAAGGTCTATCTTTTGCCGTGAGTGCTTCAAAAATATCTGCAATTGCCATAACACGGGCCTGAACAGACATCTGTTCACGTTTTAAACCTTTGGGGTAACCCTTTCCATCCATTCTTTCATGATGTCCACCGGCATATTCAGGTACATTTTTAAGGTGCTTGGGGAAATTAATTTTATCTAACATTGATATGGTTGCATTAATATGATGATTGATAATTCCTCTTTCCTCACTGGTTAATGTTCCTTTGACAATTGTCAGGTTATCGGCTTCATTTTTTGATAATACAGGAACGTTTAAATTAGAAAGAGTCCAACGTTGACCACACATTGCTAAAATTCGATCCTGATCTGATTTGTCCATAAACTCCCCACCGGTATTGGCTTTTTTAATGAAATTAAAATCATTATCGAGTTGGCTTATTCTGTCCTGATAGGTTTTTTCTATCATCTCTTTGTTATCAGGTGATGTGCTTATTTGCTTAAGCATTGCAATTTCTGCATCCCTTTTTAATACTTCAAAACGCGTTTCTATTAACTCAATTCGGTCGAAAATCGTTTCCAGTTTAGTTGATTTATCAACCACGTATTCAGGTGTGGTAATTTTCCCACAATCATGTAGCCAGCCGGCTATTTTTAACTCATAGCGATCCTTATCTGTCATGGTAAAAGATTTAAGATAGCTATTTTTACTATTGTGAGCTGCCTCAGCCAAAAGTAATGTTAATGCGGGGACTCTACGACAATGGCCACCTGTATAAGGTGACTTATCATCAATTGCGGTAGCAATTAACTGAATTAATGACTCAAACATACCTTCTAAATCATCTATTAGATACTGTTTGGTCAATACAGTGGCTGCAAAAGAGGCTAAGGTCTCGGTAAATCGCTGTGAAATTTCATCAAAAGCGATGATAAAACCGGAAGGTTTATCTATTGCATTGATCAACTGTAAAACACCAATGGTATCGCCTTCATGATTTTTCATTGGTACCGCTAAAAAAGATTGGGATCGATAGTTATTTAATTGATCAAATTTTTTGGTCCCTGAAAAATCAAATGTTTCATCCGTATAGGCATTAATTATATTGATAGGGGCGTTCTTATGATAAGAACAACTGACAACATTCGAATTGTTTTTACTGCCATCTGCAATAAATAATGGGATAGGAGGCATATCAACTGAATTACCTGAAATGCCGCCCAACGATACCCCCAAAGACTTGGATTGTACAATTTCCATAGACATCTCATTGTCTTTTACAAGGTATAAAGTCCCACCATCAGCCCCAGTAATTTTAATTGCGCCTTCCACGATATCTTGCAATAGTTTTACAGGATTCTTTTCTGCTGAAATGGCGATGCCAATATTAATTAACTCATCAAGTTGGTTAATAATTTTATGTTCAGGCATATATTCTCTTGTGTTGTTGGTCAGTTAAAAAAGGAGCAAGCAAGCAGTTGCGCTATAATTTCGCGACAGTTCATTTTTCAGGTTTATCATTATTCATGTCCGTCTACACCAGCATTAGCCAGTCGCAATTAAAATTATTTTTAAAAAACTATTCCTTAGGCGAATTAATCGATTTTTCAGGTATTCAAGCAGGTATAGAGAATACCAATTATGTTGTGGCGACCGAAAAAGGTAAGTTTATTTTAACCCTGTATGAATCACTAATGGAATCTGAAGTACCCAAGTTTTTGTTATTGCTAGATCGACTAGCAAACAATAAATTCCTTGTCCCCAAGCCTCAAGCAAATATTTCGGGTGATAAGCTAAGTACTTTAAAAGATAAACCTGCGGCAATATTTAATTGCTTACCCGGTTATTCTATTAATAACCCAACAATAGACCAATGTTGTGAAATAGGCGAGTTTTTAGCGCAATTACATCAACATAGGCAAACGAGTATTGATAATACCAACCCCAATAACCTGGCTGGCTGCCAGACTGTATTTAATGAACTCCAACCCAGTTTAAGTAAGCAGGATATTACATTGATTACCTCTGAACTTTATTATCAATCGAGCTATATACTGCCAGATTTACCAAAAGGTGTTATTCATGCGGATTTGTTTAAAGACAACGTGTTGTTTGATCAAGGTAAAATCAGTGGCATTTTAGATTTTTACAATGCCTGTAACGAGGTTTTTATCTTTGATATTGCTGTAACAGTGAATGATTGGTGTGTGGAAAATACATCTATTAATCCTCAAAAATTTAATGCGCTGTTATCGGGGTACCAGAAAGTGAGAGCATTAACTGAAGATGAAACCAGGCATTTCCCTATTTTTCTTAGACTAACCGCCTTGCGTTTCTGGCTTTCAAGAATTGAACATCAGTTGAATGCTAAAAAAGGTG
>DAOWHF010000221.1:0-4810 GCA_030641565.1 Methylomarinum sp. | reverse complement strand
GCTGTTCTCCAAAATCATACCTCGGGCTACTAGTCCTCCCATACTATGAGCAACTATAAATAGATTTTGAAAATGATGATGAGCTTTTAGTTGATTGATTGTTCGATTGAGGTGTATTGCTATATTATTCAGTTTACTACCTGAAGGGTAATACGCGACCCATGGTTGGAAACGAGACTGATCTAGGTTCTTAATTAAAAAATTAAATTCAATTGGTGTTCCATTGATACCATGAATGAAAAGTACGGGGATTTTATTTTCGTCGTAAGGTTGTAGAAAATAAATGCCAGGTTTGGATTCCCAAATAAAATCAAATGGTTTCCATAAACCTTTACGGGCATTTTCGTGTGAAAACCTTTGATCTTCAAGACTGATTACTTCTCCAATAGCTAAGGCTTGCCCTAATGAAACATTCAATTGTTCTGCTTTTGAGCGAGCTTGTAGGGTTGATATATCTACTGGAGCATCACCAGGAATCCGTCCTTGATGAGGTATGACTAAATTAATACCTGATTTATTTTCGTTTGGAGCACAATTAAATTTTTTCTTGCTATCAAGTGGAATAGCAGGCTCATTACGTTCAAAAATTTTATTATTATTGATATCTTGAAAGGCTGTTAAAAAATAGGTGCCTGGGTAGGAATAAAAAACCCATTTTCCAGCTTTTTCTAGCACATAGTGATCAACCAGGGTCCAATTGTTTTTGTCTTTTATAGAGCCAGATTTATGTCGAAGCAAAACAACTATTAGGTTGCTTTTATTCGGTTGCTCAGTGGCTATAGTCCCAGCTAGTTGACAAAATTCAGCTGCTTTTTCTTGTTGCTTTTTAATGCCTAGTAAATCGCAACTAGTGATAAGAAAAGCTATCAAAATAATGAAAATTAAATTTTTTATAATGGTCATAATTGTTTTTTTATAAAAAAAGTATAAGTCTAGAGTATTTAATTTTTCTTGTCATTAATGAAGTATATAATCAATCTTTATTTAGAATCCTTTCCATTATTTATCTCATAAAATATATCAATGAAAAAAATTATTTTATTAAGCCTTGCCTCTATTGTATTAAACGCATGTTCAGTAGATGCAAATAAAGAATATGATGTAAATAGTGTATCTTTGAATAGAACAAGCATGGTACAGAAGCATTATGATGACGAGCTTATTCCTAAAGGCACTTTATTTAGTTGGTCGCCAAATTTGAAGGGGGTTTATCAAGATAATAGA
Organism: Methylomarinum sp.; assembly: GCA_030641565.1. Taxonomy (GTDB): domain Bacteria; phylum Pseudomonadota; class Gammaproteobacteria; order Methylococcales; family Methylomonadaceae; genus QPIN01. Next base: position 3,586 of record DAOWHF010000221.1, on the reverse strand, counting down.
TTGAATCATGTAAATATGGATAGGTTGTTAAAAAAGAGTATAGAGAGTACTTTAGTTAAAAAGGGCTATCGGTTTACTGAAAATGCTGCAAGTGCAGGTTATACGGTGACTTATACTGCTGCTTTAAAAAGTGCTTTAAGTGATGACGAAGTTTTGAAAATATTTGGAGCTCAGCCAGGATTAGTTCCTGGCAGAAAACTAGACCAGAAAGTTGAAAAAGGAACGTTGATTGTTGATGTTATTAATCAAAAAACGGGGCACTTACATTGGCGCGGTATAGCTCAGGCTCTAGCGCGATTGGATGAAATTCCACAGCAATATAGGGAGCAACGTGTGGAACAGTTTGTTAGCTTCTTATTGTCAGATTTACATTAATTTGTGGACTATTTACTATTTTAATAAATACTACTCGCCTTAGGCCTTATTATGTTAAAAAAAATTGGATTAGTTTTTTTCTTATGTGGTTTTTTCTCAGTTGCAAAAGCTGATTTTAATGGGCTTTTAAAACAGTTACCATTTTCTCAGCAAGAAAAGCAGCAGATTTTGCAAGGTGAGTTGGTAACCACTCAAGTTAAAGAATCTGAAGATCATGAGTTGGCCGTTCTGTTGGCGTTTGTTGTTAAAACAACACCAGCTGAATTGAAACAGCACTTTATTAAAGGAACCTGGATTGATTTGCCAGAGCCGATATTAACGCATCAGAAACTGACATCTGCATCCACGGTAAAGGATTTGTCTGAATTAAAATTTTCCGCGAAAGAAAGCAATGAAATAGAAAGTTTTCTTTCAGTGCAGGCTGGAAATAATTTGAATCTCAGTGCGACTGAAATTAAACAATTTCAGTCGATAACACCGACAGAGAACCAGGCTAACGAAGTGCAAAAGGCGGTTGAAGAACAATTGCATAAAGTGTTGCTTAGTCGTTTTCAGGCTTATGCTGCTGGAGGTGTGAAGGCAATTTCACCTTACCAACGTCAGCAGGGAAAACAATTTTATTTAGGCGAATATTTTCAAAGGATCACTGGTCTTAGTCCAATTTTACAGCAGTATTATCCTATTTTTTACCAAACCTTAAGTAATTACCCAGTTAATAAACCATCACAGCTGCAGGAAAGTTTCTTCGCTTTGAAATTGAAAGTGGAAGGTCGTCCTACTTTTTCCCTTATGCACAGAATGCTGCTGGAAGAAGGTGAAGCATTTGCGGTAGCTTTGCGCCAGTTCTATGTGACACAGTCATATAATGGCGAGCAAGGTTTGGGATTGTTTATCCCCATTAAACAAGGTATGTTGGTGTTAGGGCTTTTTAGAACTTCTTCTGATGCGGTTGCGGGATTTGGTAGTAGCGTTAAGCACTCAGTCGGACGTCGTCTGTTGGCTTACAACCTGACTAAATTTTATGAAAAAGTTCAGCAATTGATAAAAACTAAATAAGGTTGAGTTTTAGTATCGATAATGACTTTGAAAATAATTATCTAACGCACTAAGCATGGATTATCTATGATAAAAAAGGTGGGCCGATTTTTTAAAATACTTCTGCTTCTTTTATGGTTGATGGGATCAACGACATGGGCTGCATTGGCTGTTAACTTCGGTGATTCGAATAGCAGTACAGCACAGTTAATAATCTCAATTACAGTAGCACTAATTGGCTTAATCGCAATTGTTTCTTTGTTGTTTGTGTCTTCTTGGCGTAAACGGCTGCTATTGGTTCATGCTGTCATCTTTTTAATGGTATTACTCTGGTGGCTTAACATTCAACCCGCCAATGATCGTTTGTGGCAAGCCGATGTGAGTAAACTTGCTTATGCTAGTGTAGAGGGCGATTTGGTGACGGTGCATAATATCCGTAATTTCAGCTATCACAGTGAATTTGACTACGAGCCCGACTATTATGACAAGACTTTTGATTTGAAAAAACTTGAAGGTGTTGATTTGTTTGCTGTGTATTGGATGGGGCCGGCTATTGCTCATATCATTATGAGTTTCGATTTTGGTGAGCATAATCACCTCGCGGTATCTATTGAAGCACGTAAGGAAGCAGGGGAGGGATATTCAACTATTAAAGGTTTTTTTAGACAATATGAATTGATCTATATTGTGGCTGATGAACGAGATGTGATTGGTTTACGAACTCATTATCGCAAGGATCCACCAGAACATGTTTACCGTTACCAACCCAAGGCGCCAAAAGAAAATGCCAGGCGCCTGTTTCTGGAATATATTAATAGTATTAATGCGTTGTATAAAGCCCCTGCTTTTTATAATACGTTATTAGCAAACTGTACCAGTGTCATTTGGTTGCATACCAGAGTCAATCCGGGACATCTGCCATTTTCCTGGAAAATTTTATTAAGCGGTTACGTGCCAGAATATCTTTATGAATCAGACCGACTTGATCAGCAATTTTCTTTTACAGAACTAAAAAGACAAGCATATATCAACCCTCTTGTAGACAAAAAGTCCATATCAGAATTGTTTTCTAGTTTGATTCGTCCATAGTTAGAAAAGATATTTACGTTTGTAAGACCTGTATATGAACTATTGTAACCGATGTATTCCTTACTAAATTATTCAAATAATATGAAAATTTCAACAGCAGCTTTAATATCTATTGTATTTCTATTTTGCTTTTCACCGTTAACTTCAGCACTAAGCATTGTATCGAAAGAAGAAGCTCCATATGTTGGAAATGAACTGCTCAATCAAGGGTTATCTATTGAAATTATAAACACTGCCTTTCAACGAGCAGGATATAAAACAAGCTTTGTTTTTGAAACCTGGCCGCGTACATATGAGAGTGGTCTTATTGGTGTTTATGATGTTATTGGTTCGATCTGGAGAACTAAAGATAGAGAAAAAGATTTTGTATTTAGTGATGCTTACCTTTTTCATGAAATAAAGTTTATAAAAAGAAAAGTTGATACAGAGGTCAAATTTAATAATTTAGATGACCTTCAAGGTTTAATTATTGGAACGCTTAAGAATTATGCATACCGAGATAATTTTACACAGTCAAGAAAAATTATAAAACTACAACAAAATCATTTAATTCAAAACCTTTTGTTTCTAACACAAGAGAAAATAGATATGACTTTAGGCGATATTCGTAAAATTCGTTATGAAATTAACAAATACATGAAAAGCAGCATGACAAAACTGGAAATCTTACCTCAAGCACTTATTAAGAGAGGCGCACATATTGCTGTTAGTAAATCTAATCCGGATCATATCGATATTATTGATAAGTTTAATAAGGCATTGGAGTCAATGAAAAGAGACGGAACTTATGATGCTATTATAAAAAAACATGATAAACAATCTCTTTTGTGATTTTGTAGAATCTGAATTAAATCAATGCGCAGTTTGTATTGATTATATTAGGACCCCCAGTTTATAGTGCCGTACTGGGTTTTGCTATTCGCTTAACCCAGTCGTCCATGTATCCTTAACTTTGTTCATATAACCAGGAAAGAAATAGCTTATAACCTAGAGCGAGTACAATTGCTCCAACGAATAGTCCAATAATGCCAGAAAAAATCATTCCCCCTACTGCACCAATAAAAATAATAGCCATCGGAAGGTCGAT
>DAOWHF010000179.1:0-11713 GCA_030641565.1 Methylomarinum sp. | reverse complement strand
TACGACTGACCACTTAGCTGGAGTTTGTACCGATGAAATTGAAGACTCACGTGCTTATTGCGAAATTATCCGTCAATGGACCACATTACACCCTGAGTTTGCTTACTTACCTCGTAAATTTAAAATTGCGGTTAGCGGCTCTAAGAGTGATAGAGCAGCCACTCAATTTCATGACATTGGACTTCATATTGTTAAAAACGAACAAGGGGAAACAGGCTTTAGAGTGCTTGTCGGTGGAGGTTTAGGTCGCACACCTGTTATTGGCAAAGTGATCCGCCCCTTTTTAGAAAAGAAACACCTGCTTTCTTATTTAGAAGCTATCGTTCGCGTATACAACCTCAATGGTCGACGCGACAATAAATACAAAGCTCGTATTAAAATCCTTGTCAGAGAAAGTAGCCTTGAAAAGATGACAGAATGGGTAGAGGCTGAATGGCTACAAATTAAAGATGGTATGGAGCTAAGTGATGAGCGTATCGCATCTATACAAGCTCAATTTGCCCCACCTGCTTACCTGCCGGATGCTAACGACGATATCTCTTTTGATCAGCATAAGGAACAAAACCCTGATTTCGCAACCTGGGTAAAACATAATACTGCCGAACATAAAATAGCTGGTTATCGTGCTGTTTATCTATCGCTAAAAGCTCCTGACTCACCTCCAGGTGATATTACTGATAGTCAACTCGATTCAGTGGCAGATTTAGCCGATAATTTTAGTTTTGGCGAAATAAGAGCAACTCACAGACAAAACTTAGTCTTTGCTGATGTAAAACAAGCCGATTTATTTGATCTATGGCAAAAATTAAATGATTTATCATTAGCTACACCGAACATAGGTACAGCCACAGATATGATCTGCTGCCCAGGCCTAGACTTTTGTGCACTTGCAAACGCCGGGTCCATTGGCATAGCTAAAGAAATCAATGAAGCATTAGATGATATTGATTACATTCACGACATTGGCGACTTAAAAATCAATATGTCTGGCTGCATGAATGGTTGCGCACACCAAAGTGTCGGCCATATTGGTATATTAGGTGTCGATAAAAAAGGCGTTGAATGGTACCAATTAACACTAGGCGGATCATCTGAGAATGATGCTGCAATTGGTGAAAGATTAGGTCCTGCTGTTGCTAAAGACCAAGTTACCCAAGCGATTACAACTATTCTGGATGTTTATATAAAACATCGCCATGATGATGAAATATTCTTGGATACGGTTAACCGTATTGGCGTTACTCCATTTAAAGAAGCAGTCTATTAAGGCAAGTCCATGAAAATCATAAAAGACAAACAAATTATAGAAGACAACTGGACTCATATTGCCGATGACGAGGATATTTCTCAAGGTGATATCACCCTCTCTTTAACACGCTGGAAAACAGAAAAATCAGCACTGAGCAACCATCAAGGCAACATTGGCATTAGAATCGCACCCACAGATAATGTTGAAGAAATTGCTGATGATTTAAAAGACATGCCATTAGTGGTAGTGGAATTTCCTGCATTTACTGATGGCAGAGCTTTTTCTCATGCACGATTATTACGAGAAAGATATGGTTATGAGGGTGAAATCCGTGCCATTGGTAGCTACATGGCAGATCAAGTTTTTTACTTATCTCGCGTAGGTGTTAATGCTTTTCAACTGGAAAAAACAGAAGATCTTGCTGTCGCACTATCGACTATGAATGATTTTACTGTCAAATACCAAACATCAAGTGATTGCTAACGACAAAAGAGCTTTATACACAAAGGTCACTGAGGACACGGAGAAGAGCATCTAAAAAGGATTATGCGACTCTTTCTCAGCACCCTCTGTGTTAGCTTTTATATCCGCAGATAGAAAATTCACAAAAAAAAGCCAGCAAGACCATGTCTTACTGGCTTTTTTTATTTCACATTATTATGCCACTATTTACTCAAAATACTCAGCCCTTTCAATAAAGTTAAAGCCTCATGCAAAGGATAATCTCGTAAATCTAGCGCTTCTTTCTTATCCTTCTCATCATTATTCTCATCATTCTTTTCATCATTCTTAGCACCCTTATTATTCCCATTCTGTAAATGGTGCGATAAATCCGCTTCTTTTACCGGCTTAAATGTTGAAGATTTTAATGATTCCAGCTTTACTTTAGCCAACAAAATATCTGGCTCAATCCCTTCTGCCTGTATAGACCGACCTGATGGCGTGTAATAACGCGCAGTTGTTAACTTAACTGCACCTTTGCCGCTTGTAGGTAGAATAGTTTGCACAGACCCCTTACCAAAGGATTTTTCACCCATAATAATAGCTCGATGATGATCTTGTAATGCACCTGCAACAATTTCTGACGCAGATGCTGAGCCAGAATTAATCAACACAACAATCGGCATACCATCAACCACATCACCAGGCCCAGCATTAAAACGCATTTCTGAGTTTTTAATACGTCCCTCGGTATAAACGATCAAACCTTTTTCTAAAAAGGCATCACTCACTTCAACCGCTGCATTTAGTACTCCACCAGGGTTGTTTCTTAAATCTAATACCAGGCCTTTTAAATTGGCTTTGTTCTCTTTTTTAAGTGCTGCTACCGCATCAACAACGCCTGACCCAGTTCTTGACTGAAAGCTACTGACTCGAACATAACCATAACCAGCTTCAAGCAGCTTATTTTTAACACTTTTTACTTTAATAATCGCTCGAGTAATGGTTATTTTAAGAGGTGCTTCCTCACCCTCCCTAATAATAGTCAATAAAATATCACTACCAGGCTTACCACGCATAATTTTAACGGCCTCACCCAAACTCATCCCTTTGACTGGTTTTTTGTCTAACCTGACAATCAAATCACCTGCTTTAATACCGGCACGTTCTGCTGGAGTATCATCGATAGGCGATACCACCTTAATAAAACCATTTTCCATGGTGACCTCAATACCTAAGCCACCAAACTGCCCTGTTGTACCTTCTTTCAAATCCTTATATTGCTCGGCATCCAGATAAGCAGAATGGGGATCTAAACCTGCCAACATCCCTTTAATTGCATCTTCTAGTAATTTTTTATCAGTGACAGGCTCAACATAGTCCCTCTTAATACGACCAAAGACCTCTGTAAACCTCCGCAATTCTTCATAAGGCAAAGTAACAACTTCTGACTGCTCAGCCGCTACCACTTCGTTTTGCCCGCGTTCAGCAACAACAGTACCACCAATGCTCAAGAGAACACCTAAAATGACACCCATAAACAAAACCAAACTATTTTTCTTTTTTAGCATGTGTTTTACCACTCCAAATATTAGATTCCTATCCAACCTTTCCACGTCGAACTTTTCGACACCATTTGACCGGGTCAACCGGTTTACCTTTTCTTCTAACACCAAAATATAATCCAGCAGAAGACTGACCTCCACTTTGACCGACTGTTGCTATAACAGCCCCAGCATCAACCCAGTCCCCTACCGATTTATATAAGCTTTGATTAAACGCATATAGCGTCATATAACCTTTTCCATGGTCAATAATAGTTAACAATCCATATCCTCGCAACCAATCAGCATAAACCACTCGGCCTCGAGTAACCACCCTAATATTTTCACCAGCCTTCGCTTTGATTAAAACCCCATCCCAACGACTATCAGAGCGCTTATCTCCAAACTTTTTAAGTAGCTCACCTTTAAGCGGCCACGGCAACTTCCCCTTTAATTTAGAAAAGCTTTTTACCGCCCCATCATTCAAAGGAAAAACATCCAGCGCTTGCTGCAATGATAATATTAACGATTTTAAACGTTTCTCACTGGCTTTAAATTGAATTAACTGTTGTTTTTTTGAAGCAACCTGCTGATCAATTTTTAGTAACAATGCCTTACGCTCAGACTTTGTTTTTAATAAAACCAATCTTTCCTGTTTTCTTTTATCTAACTTTGACCCAAGTAAGGCTGTTTCTTTCGCTTGTTCCGACTCCAGATGACTTAAAACTTGTAAATCTTCATTAATCCTGCTGATTTTCTCTAAGCGAGCCTTATTTAAATAATCATAATAACTGATCATCCGACCCGATAATGTTGGGTCTTGCTGATTCAACATAACTTTTAGTTTTTCATTCCGCCCCATTGCATAAGCCGCCCTTACCTGACGCCCCAACTCATACTTTTGGGCATTGATCTCAGATTTTTTTTTACTTATTTTCCGTCTATTATCTTTTAGCACAGCATTTAATGCACCGACTTCTTTAGCCAAATGATTTAGCTGTAGCGCACTTCTTCCATACTGAGTGTCCAGTTTTTTTAAAGTCGCAAGTAACGAATTTTTCTGTGTTTTTAAATCATTAACCGTCAGACTAATTTGCTTGATTTTTGCTTGCAACCCTGACAATTCTTTTGTTTTACCGGCAACATTCTCTGCCATAACCTCAAGGCAACATGCATAGATCATAAAACAAATAATAAATACAACAGATTTTGACATCATATACAGGAGGAAGCGGTAAATAGAGTCATTCTATTTATCTGTAAACAAAGATGATAATACTTTACATTGATGCTGAAAACCATCGGTAGCCCAAGAAAAAATCAGCATTTTCTTAGATTACCTTCAAGCAAGTAACTTCTAGTTAAACTAAAGACCTTCCAGTCATTTCTACAGGTTGATCTATGCCCAGAATATGCAACATAGTAGGTGCAAGATCAGATAAACATCCGCCTTCAGCCAATGCTTTAGTGCCACCAACATGCACTAAAGGCACCAGATTACTGGTATGAGCAGTATGTGGCTGCCCAGTTCCTTCGCCCACCATTTGTTCAATATTGCCATGATCAGCCGTTATCAACATTTGCCCATCCACTTCTTTTAGCGCATCAACAATCTGCTTTAATGATGAATCAATCGTTTCCACAGCAATAATTGCCGCTTCAAACACACCCGTATGCCCAACCATATCGCAATTAGCATAATTACATATAATCACATCATACTCGCCGCCCTTAATCGCATCCACCATGTGCTCTGTAACTATAGGCGCATTCATTTCAGGCTGCATATCGTAAGTTTTAACTTTTGGCGAAGGCACTAAAATCCGCTGTTCATTTTCAAAAGGCTCATCTCTGCCGCCATTTAGGAAAAAGGTAACGTGCGCATACTTTTCAGTTTCGGCTAGTCGTAATTGTGTCATGCCGTTATTAGCCAACACTTCACCTATACCATTTTTTACATCTACTGGCACATAGGCCTTAGGATAATCAAAATCCTGATGGTATTGAGTTAAAGTGGTAAAACAACCTTGATGAGGTTCACATCCACGCTCAAAGCCATCAAACCCAACCTCGGTTAATGCTCGAGAGATTTCTCTTGCTCTATCTGCACGAAAATTCATAAAAACAACCGAATCATCAGGGTTGATGAAAGTCACTTGATCATTTTCATCGACTATCGCGGTAGGCAATACAAACTCATCAGTCTCATCACGCTCATAAGCCTCAGCCAAGCCTTGTTCTGCCGATTTTACCTTATGTTCAGTTTCACCTTTTGCAAGCAAATTATAGGCAACTTGAACACGCTCCCAACGACTGTCTCTGTCCATTGCATAAAAACGTCCAGTCATGGAAACAATGCGTCCCGCACCTAATTCTGCGAACTTAGCTTCCATCATTTCAATTGAACTTGTTGCGCTTTTAGGTGGCACATCACGACCATCCAAAAAAGCATGTAAATACACTTTCTTTAATCCACGTTTAACCGCTAATTCTGCCATTGCAGCGATTTGCAACTCATGACTATGCACACCTCCGGCTGATAACAAGCCCATGATATGCAAAGCTTTATCTTTTGCTATTGCTTGGTCAACAGCATCACACAATGCTTCATTGGTAAAAAAACCGCCTTCTTTTATTTCATTAGTCACTTTAGATAGCTCTTGGCGCATTAATCGACCACTACCTATATGTAAATGCCCTACCTCAGAATTCCCCATTTGCTGATCAGGCAAGCCCACCGAATCACCGGCACAATCTAATAAAGTTGTTGGATTGTTTTTTTGCAACTGATCCCAACAAGGTGTTTTTGCCATAGCAATGGCATTATTTTCCTCATCTTCTCTATGCCCGAAGCCATCAAGAATTAATAAAACTAAGGGTTTAGGTCGATTTGACATCTCTGATACTCTCCATTTCACCTGCTTTTTAAATCACACGATCATCACAGGCTGATAAATATTAAAAATTCAGCTATTGCAAACACTTAAACATCAACAGACATTCAATCAAAAGACACCTCTTCCCGAACAAATAATAACAAGTAATTCGTTAATTTTATTTACAAAAAGAAGGCGTTAAAAATAGTTTTGTAAGTTTTTATTTTGTTAGCTTGGCTAATAGACTAAAATAGTTCGCTTATACTAATACACGTTGCGATCTCATGTGTATAAAATTTCCCATGATTCAACATTAATTAGTGTCACAATCAACATTAGCGGCAAAATACAAAGGTCTATACAAATGGAAAACAATGGGGAAACAATACATTATAACGATGCCGACATTAATCGTGCAGCGCGTTGCCTAAAAGCGATGTCTCACCCGTTACGCTTAAAAATTCTCTGTGTCCTTGGTACTGAGTCAATTAGCGTACAAGATATTGTTGAGCAAGTAGGCACTAGCCAAAGCAACATCTCTCAACATTTGGCTATTTTAAGGGAAAAAGATATTCTTGCTTATAAAAAAGAAGCTAACCGCGTTTATTACTACATAGATGACGAACGTATGCTTCAACTCATCCGCATGATGCGTGATGTCTTTTGCACTGCTTGCTAGCACTGCATTTACTTTTTTACACACTTACCTATACAGCCTGAAACAATGGATCAATACATAGAATTTATTTCCAACCACTATTTACTTTCTTTGGCACTTGTTGTGGTCACCTACTTGCTGATTCAAGAGCTTGTAGAAAATACCTTTAATAAGTTCAGCGGCCTATCGCCTTTACTTGCAGTCACCAAAATGAATAGTGCTGACCCAGTTATTGTGGATGTACGCGATCCACATGAATTTGTAAAAGGTCATATCGAAAATGCAATCAACATCCCTTTAGGGAAATTTTCAGAACAACTAGGGTCTTTAGAAAAATACAAAAAACAAACACTGATAGTTGTTTGCAAAAGCGGCACTCGCTCTATTCCTGCATGTAAAACCTTAACAAAAGCTAACTTTGAGCAGGTTTTCAACATTACCGGTGGCATGCAAGCTTGGGAAGACAGTAAATTCCCTATAAAAACCACCAGTAAAAATAAAAATTAACTGTAGCGTTAAACTGTACATTACACGATTATACTTGCGGAATTTATAATGCGTTGTTTTTCGATAGCAACGCAGTCGAACTTACCAACAGAATCCGTTATGTAAGCATACAAAGTATATTGTCAGTCGATATGATTGTCTAAAGATCAAAATCCTCTGAGCTACCCCAACACCTACTATCACATAAACACAAGAAATCATGGCTGAAGAAAACGCACCAGAAGAAAAACAATTTTCTATACAAAAGATCCATACAAAAGATATTTCTTTTGAAACCCCAAATTCACCACAAATTTTTACTGAGAAATGGGAACCTACTGTTGATTTTAATCTTGGAACCAATGTTGAGCCTCTTGAAGATGCTTTATTTGAAGTTTCATTATCAGTAACAGTCACCGTAAAATGTAATGATAAAACGGCTTATTTAGTTGAAGTGACTCAAGCGGGTATTTTTTCACTTGCTGGTTTCTCTGACCAAGAAATGGGACCTATGGTTGGCAGCTTTTGTCCAAATATTTTATTTCCTTACGCCAGAGAAGTTGTCTCTGATTTGGTCGCAAAAGGTGGGTTCCCTCAATTATTGCTTGCTCCTGTTAATTTTGATGCATTATATTCACAACATTTACAACAAGCTCAGCAACAAGCACCCAGCTCTAACACTGTAAATTAAGCATAATGAAATCGTCAATCAGTGTCTTGGGTGCAGGGTCATGGGGAACAGCACTTGCTGTTCTAGCAGCCAGAAATGGCTGCAACACGCTTCTATGGGGGCATAACCCCGATCACATGAATTCTTTATCCAATGATAAAGAAAACAAACGATACCTGCCCAACATACAATTTCCTGACAAGCTCAGCGTAAGCAGTAACCTAGAAGAAGCTGCTAACTTTAGCCCCTTGATTCTGATTTCCGTCCCTAGCCATGCATTTAAGGACACCTTAATTAAACTAAAACCATATATTAATGAATCAACAAAAGTTGCTTGGGCGACTAAAGGCTTCAACCCTGCTGATGGCTCACTCTTAAATAGCATTGTTGAGCAGACACTTTCTAAAGATATTCAAACAGCAGTCTTATCTGGCCCTACTTTTGCTCAAGAAGTTGCCACAGAACTACCAACTGCAATAACCATTGCTTCAGCATCACCCGTATTTTCTGATCAACTTTCTAGCATACTTCACAACCAATATTTTAGAACCTATACCAGCAGTGACATTACTGGCGTTCAAGTAGGTGGTGCAGTTAAAAATGTGCTCGCTATTGCGGCAGGTATAGCTGATGGACTTGGCTTTGGGGCAAATACAAGAGCGGCTCTTATTACCCGCGGACTTCAAGAAATTATTAGACTAGGAACTAAACTTGGTGGTCAAGCAGATACATTTATGGGGCTTGCAGGATTAGGCGACCTTATTCTGACGTGTACAGATGATCAGTCTAGAAACCGTCGTTTTGGTCTAGCACTAGGACAAGGGAAAAATAGAGAAGCTATTATTAAAGAAATAGGTCAAGAAATTGAAGGTGTTTCAGCCGCACTTGAAACCCACCTGCTTTCGGTAAAACACAATATTGAAATGCCGATCATCGAACAAACTTACAAGGTTTTATATGAAAATTTAGACCCTCGTGTCGCCGTTCAGAACCTATTGACTAGGGATCAAAAAGCGGAATCATAAGAGATTAAATTTGAGAGCTGGCTGCTGCCAATACTCTAATGCAGATAAAAAAATACCCAAGGCACTTCGGCCTCGGGTATTTTTAGTTACTCAATTGAAAAAACTCTTTAAATATATTCATCTACATCCCTATCGCTCAACGCTTGAGACCTTACCATCCATACTCAGGTTACTGGCAATTGCTGCCGATGCAAATAATGCAGATGAAATAATAAACTCGCCTGATACAAATCCAAGTAAGCCAGTCATGAACATAATTCCTATCAAAATATCTTTATATAAACTTTTCACGTGTTAATCCTCTTAATTAAAAAATGTCTCTCGACGAACCAACTATACTAAACACACAAAACGTTAACAATACCACAAACTATTCATAGATTGTTTTCATAATAGATACAATAAGCAATAATACTGTAACATCCTCCCTGTACAATTCATTAGCCTTGCAATACTTGATTAAAAAAACTGGTCAATGTACCCACCTTGTACTATGCTAATTTATACATAACTTTTATAGAGTTACAATCCCAAGCTAATGTATATTATTTATTAGTACAACCAAGAGGCCCTGCAATGCTACACATCATCAACAACTTTCCCATCCCCATGGCTTTTTTAGACCATACTCACGCGGGAGATAGTATTATTTTTACAGACAATGCTGTGCTTGCCGTAAAACAAGAAAATTCTGAACCCGAAACGTTACCCCATAAAACACTCAGCCATATCAATGTATATGTACGCAAAGTTGATTTATTAATGAGAAATATTTCTAACAGTGATTTATTACAGGGTGTTGTAGTTATTGATGAGAGGCAATTTCAAAAAGCCATCTATCAGGATTTTGCGATCAAATCACTCAATTAGCAATTTAGTAGCGACTCGTTTTGCAAGTGTAACAAATTGGTGACATTCTATTCTCGGACAGCCTGCTTGCCATCGTTATATAATGTCGACATGAGTTATAGAAATCATTTTTTCAAAGCCGCATTAAATTATAAGGGGTCTGTATTAGCAAATTACAGACTCCAAATTGAAAGGCAAAACAGACTGCTAAATACAATTAAATCAGCCCTACCGGACAGGCTTTCTAGCCATGCGCTATCATGCGTAGTATCAGAAAAAAAGGTTTCCCTTTATACCGATTCGGCTATTTGGTCTTCACAATTGCGCTTTTATCACCAAACAATGCTACAAGCATTACACTCTTCAAATCAAGGACACTTTGAATCAATTCAAATCAAAGTCATGCCTAAAGCTATTGAAATTGAGAGAAAAAATGATCAATTAAAGATCACCCCTTCGACAGAGAGTATTGACAATATTTTAGATCAGGCAGAAAACCAGCCGGATGAAGAATTAAAAAATGCGTTATTAAGACTGGGCAATGCCTTTAAAAAAATCAGCTCAAACAAAAAAAAAACCGTCAGAATAAAATTCTGACGGTTTTTTCATCAAGCGTCTTATAAAGAATGAGGACTGTATTCTTTATAAGAATATCATTATTAAACAACTATAAATGGCATCTCTAGCTTTGGGGAACTAGCAAACCCACTTTACTCTCTGCGAGAGTTTTTACATTAATCCTGGGCCAATGTAGAGGCAGAACGCATAAATGCAATTGGTGCATCTTCATCATTTTCAAATGATACTTTTTCCCAGGCATCCGTATTTTCCAACAAAGCAAGCAACAGCGTGTTATTAAGCGCATGTCCAGACTTAAAGCCTTTAAATTCACCAATCAAACTATGCCCCAATAAATATAAATCACCTATCGCATCTAATATTTTATGCTTCACAAATTCATCAGCATAACGCAAACCATCTTCATTCAGCACTTTGTCATCATCAACAACAATTGCATTATCAAGGCTTCCACCTAATGCTAAGTTATTGTCTCTTAAGAACTCAATATCCTTCATAAAGCCAAAGGTTCTTGCTCGACTCACTTCTTTTACAAAAGTAGTCGAAGAAAAATCCATCACTGATGTTTTTAAATGATCAGGAAAAGCGGGGTGATCAAAATCAATAGTAAATGTTACTTTAAATCCATCAAATGGTTCAAAAGCGGCCCATTTATCACCATCATCTACACGTATTGGTTTTGTTATACGAATATATTGCTTAGGACAATCTTGCTCCGCCACACCTGCCGATTGCAATAAAAAAACAAAAGGCCCGGCACTTCCATCCATGATAGGCACTTCTGCCGCACTCACATCAACAACAGCATTGTCTATCCCTAGCCCGGCAAGCGCTGACAATAAATGCTCAATGGTTGCAACTTTGACACCATCTTTTACTAATGTAGTAGACAGCATGGTTTCACCAACATTTTTTGGTGTTGCCTCAATCGTTACTGGCTCATCCATGTCAACACGGCGAAAACGTATACCTGTATTAGGCTCTGCTGGGTGCAAAGTTAAATAAACTTTGCTTCCACTATGAAGCCCAACGCCTGTAGCCCTAATAGTGTTCTTTAACGTTCTTTGCTTAATCATATAATGCTGTCGATAAATACTAATATCGATAATTTTACCATAATTATCCTTAGTCCGCCTGACGCCTTAAAAATGCAGGTACATCTAGATAATCTAGATCCACATCACTTTTAGGCTGTGCACCAAAACGTGTTTCTCTAGTCTCCTGTTTAGTCTGCCTGATAATGGTTGGCTTATCTAAAACATCATAGTTAATATCACCAGCTGTCGCTCTTTGTACTAATTTTACTGGTTGATTAACAGCAACTGATTCGCCCAAC
>DAOWHF010000022.1:0-2375 GCA_030641565.1 Methylomarinum sp. | reverse complement strand
GCTATCGTTACAACTACAGCAAAAATAGCACTGGAAAGAATAATGTACTCATCCTCATACCAAGAGGAACTATAAAGAAAACGAAGCTCAGTCCCTAAATACATAGCAAAAAACAACACCACAATTTCAACCACAAATAACCCAACATACACGCTAGATAAATAATGACGAAATATCCTAATCACAGAAACCTCCTAAATTGAGCATATATACGTTAATTTTTATGTAATAGATTATTCAGATATTTAATAGGTATAGCATAGGTAATTCCACTCGGTTTAGATAAAACTGTTTCTTTACTTTCTTTAATAAACACTTTATTCACAATACCAATAACACGCCCTGTTTCAGTGCTATAAACTGGGCTACCGCTATTTCCAGGATAGGCAGTTGCATCTAATTGATAAACTTTAAACGGATCTCTTAATCGTTTTAGTAACTTTGCATTTAACTGCCTGGATCTCATCATAGGAATAACGACTGGACTAATTGCCGAAATAATCCCTGTATGCGTTACCGGATAAAGACCAAGCACCATACCTATAGGATAACCCGTAAAAGCAATTGATTGCCCTTCCCGTACTACACTACTCTCTAACGCCAAAGCTGGCAAGGTGCCTGACAATAGCTGTAATATAGCAATATCATGTTCTTTATCAATAGCAACAACCTTTACATCTAACTTTTTTGATTGGCCATTTTGTTTTATATAAACAGTCAGTACCTCAAAACCCATAGCATCTATTTTTTTAGGTAGCACATGGGCATTTGTGACTATTAACCGACCATCATTAATCGCAAAACCAGTCCCTAAAAATAATGCTTTAGGTGAACGTTTTGGCATGTATGTACCAACAGCTACAATTGATTGCTTTGTTTTATCAATTAAATCAGGTAAAGAATCTGCTGAAATAGTGACCGAAAAAAACATTATTAAAAATAAACAAAATAGCTTCATTGATACATGCCTAGTAATTAAACAGGTAAAACAGACCAAAATATTGATTGTAAGTAGGTGACTATATCTATTCTAAAATTTGGAAGTGCGGCTGAAGCCTCACTTCCAAATAGTGGTAATTTTAATATTTAGATGATTATTTGCACCTCTTACTTTAGGTAAGATTTACCGAAAAAATCATTCTTTAGCTATAGGGTGCACAGATGAATACGCTTCATTCACATTCCACATCCTATAGGCTTTAATAATCTTTATTTCCATTGAACTAATTAACTCAGGTCTAGCCTCGCTCATGGGAATGAGATAACTAACAATGACTATACTCGCCCATACTTATCATCATAACGAACAATATCATCTTCACCTAAATAACTACCCGATTGTACCTCAACCATCTCTAACGGTATAACTCCTGGATTCTCAAGACAATGAACAACCCCTAATGGAATATAAGTTGACTCATTTTCTGTTAACAATATTTGCTCGCCTGCTTTAGTCACTAACGCCGTCCCTTTAACCACAATCCAGTGCTCAGCACGGTGATGATGTTTCTGCACCGATAGTTTAGCACCTGGATTAACCACAATACGCTTAGTATTATGCCGCCCGCCATGATCAACCAAATCATAATACCCCCAAGGTCGGTAAACTTTACGGTGTATATCAGCCTCAGAACGATTTTGCTTTTTTAATGCATCTACAATGGCCTTAACATCCTGCACATTGTCTTTTGCTGCTACCATAACAGCATCAGATGTCTCCACAACCACTAAATCATTCAAACCAACTGTCGTAATTAATCGACTGCTTGAATGTAAAAAGCAATTCTGCGTATCAACAGTAAGCACATCACCACTAAGTGCATTTCCCTCGCCATCCTTTTCTGTGACATCCCATAATGCAGACCAAGACCCCACATCATTCCATTCAGCAGCTAAAGGAACCACAACCGCTTTATCTGTTTTCTCCATTACGGCAAAATCAATTGAATCAGCAGGACATTGAGAAAACACAGCTTTCTCCAAACGAACAAAGTCAGTATCAACCTCTGCAGAGCTATAAGCTTCACGGCAGGTAATTAACATTTCAGGATTGTACTTATCCAATTCTTCTAAATAACGCCCTGCTTTAAAAACAAACATACCGCTATTCCAGAAATATTCGCCACTATCGACATATTTCCGTGCAGTATCTAAATCAGGTTTCTCGACAAAAGAATCTACGTCAAAAGCATACGCAGTATTTTGATTACCGCCTTTTATATAGCCGTAACCCGTTTCAGGTTCTGTTGGCACAATCCCAAAAGTCACTAAATACCCTTGTTCCGCCAGGTTTTCTGCTCGTTTAACCGCTATTTGAAATGAATCAACATCTGCAATCACATGATCTGCTGGTAATATCAATAAAATATCATCTT
>DAOWHF010000204.1:0-6373 GCA_030641565.1 Methylomarinum sp. | reverse complement strand
CCCCAGAAAAAGGAAACTAACGCCAGGGATAGTATGCTCATGACGACATACTGAAAACGGGTCGCCCAGTCTGCTCCCAGCCAGGCCAACACAAATAGCACCAGAATGGCGATAGCGGCCAGTGATTGTACGCCTGGATTTGTAGTTTCCGGCAATGCAGTTGTCAGTATTTCGGCAAAGCCGAGACAATAAAAGCCAATGGAAATTGCTTGCGCCAGAAACAGAACAATACCGATGGCACCGCCAAACTCATGACCTAGAGTGCGGGAAATTAAGTAATAAATGCCGCCGGCCTTAACTTGTAGATTTGTAGAAATGGCGGCCAGTGACAGACTGCTGAGCACTGAAATGGAGTTGGCCAGCAGCAGAATAATCAGCGTCTGAGCCAGGCCGGCTGTACCTACGATATAGCCCAGCCGTAAAAACAGAATGATACCGAGAATGGTGAGAATGCTGGGCGTAAAAACACCGGCAAATGTTCCTAACCGACCTGATGCTTTCATGTTGTGTTTATCAGTTATTTATTAACATTACAGAAAAGCGCTTGCCATGCCTAAGAAAACAAAAAAACCAAAGGTATCGGCGAAAAAAAAGACCAGAACATGAGCACCCATGGCAGGGGGTAGTGGTTTTTGCTCATTTTCTGGCGTTTTGTGCTGAATCAGAAAATGCTGGATATCAGTTAGTATCAGTTTGAGATGGTTTTTGTTGATAAATTTGTGATGTTGCATGCTGAACCCCTTTATTTTTTATATTTAGAAATAAGGTGTTAGAAAATTATTTTTGTCAGTAACTCAGAAGGTAACATGATTTGTACGTTTATTATATACTCCGCGCGGCCAAGTTTTCGGTTTTCTATTGGCTGATTTTTGTTGATAGTTGCGTTGCTGAAATAGTTGCGTAGCCAGCTATGCGCCTATTTCAGCGCCTTGCTCTCAACAAAAATCAACTCAAGATAAAAGCCGAAAACTTAACCGCGCGGAGTATAGATTTGTGTACAGGCGGCTTAAGTTCCACAAAGAAGCTGGCAATGGCATTCATTTGTTAGCAGGCTCCTAGTCAATTTTTCACTTGCATCTTCTGCAAGTTATTGTTCCGGGTTTCTAAGTAATTGATGTGTATTAATTCTTGTGTTATGTAGTAATTTTATTTGTGCAATATTCAGGTTAGATAACAGTGTATAAAATCCTTTTAATGCAGTTGCATTATCTAGTGCAGCTATTACACTTGGTATTGTCTACTAGCTAAATTAGTCAACGAATTCATTTGAGTGATAATAATGAGCAACTTACCTAAACATATATACTGGGCTATAGAAAACGAAACAGCACGTTCAATTGATGCTTTGTACCGGCGAAAAATTTGTATACTGGCACGCGCTTTCTCAATACCTATTACGCTATTAACTGCTTCTGATTCACCAAAGTTTTTTGGTGGCTTAGGCTTATCAAAGAAAAAACTTGCTGAACTACATGATCAACGAGAAAAAATAATTCAACAACAATTAGAAGACTTGCAGGCGCTGTTTACTAAAAAGCACGTAGACGTCAGTTATCAGATCATAACTGAAAGACCTTTTTTCAAAGCCGCTATTAATCTGGTCAAGCAAAACGAAAATGCCTGGATGATTGCTCAAAGTTCAAAAAAAACAGGCATTTCTAACATTGTTTGGCAGTTTATTCGCCACTGTCATATTCCGGTGTATATAGCGAAAGAAAAAGACTGGCAGTTGCCATTAAACATATTAGCGGCTATTGATCCAATACATGAAAATGATAAAACTGCTGCACTTGATCATAAAATACTGACTACAGCAATAGATATTGCCCATCATTGTCAGGCCAATCTGCATGTGGTGCATTGCTACTCACCGCTTGTTTTAACTGAACATAGCCTGCAAAAACGTGTTAAAGAACTACACCGAGATAATTTTCGTGAAGCTATAAATGCTTTTAAGATAGATAGTAATAGAACCCATCTTGTATCAGGTGATCCAGTAGAGAAAATTGAGCAGTTATGTGAAACACTGGATATTGATTTAGTCATTATGGGCGCTGTTTCTCGCAACAGTATCGAACGAATATTTATTGGCAGCACAGTTGAAGAAATCCTGCCTAAAATCGAGTCTGATGTATTATTGATCAGACTATAATTTATGGTAACAGCTAATCATCGTTCTTTGGTTTTTTATAACCAGTCCACATGGATCTGACCAGGTTTTCAGCATGCACAAAACTTTCCAGTAGCACCCCAATAATATGAATGATGATAAGAAGTAATGTGAAATTGGCAAAAAACTCATGCACTTCTTCCCATAAATCTTTATAAGAGGAACCTGCCATATTAGCCAAAGGACCTGCACCCTGATCTGCGCCATAAACTGCGAAGCCACTGAGTACGGTTAATAATAGACTAATGAGTAATAACACAATCATCAATGCCCCAGCAGGATTATGCCCGAGGTAACGTTTAGCTTTTAATGTAATAACGTCTTTAAAATAATTGCTGGATTCAACCAAGGGACAGATGAAATTTGAAAAACGGGCGTAACGATTACCGATAAAACCCCACACAAGTCGAAAAATAAGTAGTCCGGCAATCAAATAACCTGCCCAGACATGTATGGTCAAGAAATCATCTTCACTGATAAAGGCAACAATAAAAGCTGCTACTAATAACCAGTGAAAGATTCTTATAGGAAGATCCCATATTAAAACTTTATTTTGCATTTTATTCTCCTGAAAATAGCGTTTAATAATTGTATTGCCACGAGCTAATATCTTCTATCGGTTTCAGATGTGTATCAATATCAATTTTGTTAAATTGGCTGCTGGTTTTGTTCATCACTGTATAAATTCATGGTGCGTTCCACACCTGCTCGATAAATGTGAAAAAAGATTACTCGCCATGGAAGAATAGAGCGTAGATGTTTTTTAAACATGCTTCGCTAAATCATTTTCTTTGATAACAGCAGCAATTTCTTCGCCATTCAATACTTCCTTCTGTTCTAGCAATGCAGCCAGTTTATCCAGCACTCTACGTTTCTCGGAAAGAATTTGAGTGGCGCGCTGATAACCTTCTTCAATCAGGGTTTTGACTTCACTGTCAATCAGACGAGAAGTTTCCTCACTGTAATTTTTTTCTTCAGTACCCTGAACCCCCAGATACATTAACTGTTGTCTTTTGCCATAAGTCAAAGGCCCAAGTTTTTTGCTCATACCTAGTCGGGTTACCATTTCATGTGCAATCTCTGTGGAGCGCTCCAGATCATTGGATGCACCGCTAGAGATATCATCATAAACAAGTTCTTCGGCAACCCGGCCACCCAGTAGAATAGCAATCTGGTCTTTCAGCTCTTTTTCGGTGGACAGAAACTTCTCTTGTACTGGCAGTTGCAGGGTATAACCTAGAGCTGCAACGCCTCTAGGAATAATTGAGACCTTATGTACTGGTTCGCCGGTCGGCACACTTTCCGCTACCAGGGTGTGACCTGATTCGTGGAAGGCGACACGCCGTTTTTCTGCCGCACCCAATATCCGGTGTTTTTTTTCAGGGCCGGCAATGATACGGTCTATAGCGGCTTCAAAATCAAGCATGGTAATGTCTTCATGATGGCGACGAACAGCAAGAATCGCAGCTTCATTTGCGATATTGGCCAAGTCTGCGCCAACAAAACCGGGGGTACGTTGAGCAACGACTTTAAGATCAACATTCTGGGCAATCTGCATATTTTGAGTATGCAGAGCAAGTATGGCAATGCGCTCCTCAAGACTCGGTTTATCGATGACTATCTGACGGTCAAAACGTCCAGCGCGTAACAAGGCTTTATCCAGTACTTCCGGTCGGTTGGTTGCAGCCATAACCACAACCCCAGAAGAGGGATCAAAACCGTCCATTTCCGTTAGTAATTGATTTAAGGTTTGCTCTCGTTCGTCATGTCCACCCATTATTGGTCTGATACCACGCGCAGCACCGATGGCATCTAATTCATCAATAAAAATGATGCACGGTGCTTTCTGCCGTGCTTGATCAAACATGTCGCGAACGCGTGCCGCACCAACACCAACAAACATTTCGATAAATTCTGAACCACTGATATTGAAAAACGGTACCTCAGCCTCACCTGCTACTGCGCGTGCCAATAATGTTTTACCCGTTCCTGGCGGACCGACTAGCAAAATACCTTTAGGCATGTGACCACCAAGGCGTTGAATAAGTGTAGGGTTTTTGAGGAAATCGATACTTTCTGAGAGTTCCTGCTTGGCATCTTCAGCACCTGCGACATCTTTAAAGGCGATTTTGTTATCTCCTTCAGGATGAATGCGAACGCGATTACCGCCGATATTCAGAAAACTTTGCGCGCCTCCACTCATGCGTTTAGCCATCCAGTTCCAGATAAGAAACAGCAAACCGATGGGTAGTATCCAGTTTAAAAAAAATGTTTTCAACCAGTGGTCCCCTTGACGAACCGTATATTTCACACCGTTTTTTTCCAGTTCATTAGCTAATTCGTGATTAAACAAGGGTACGGTGACAAAGTAGTGTGGCTTCTGTGTATCGGGATCTATCTGTCTGAATTTTCCCGAAATTGACTTATCGGTGACTAATGCTTCCTCGATGTCTCCTTTTTGCATTTTTTGCAGAAACTCGCTGTAAGGAATTTCTTTCTGCTGCTGGTGCTTGAATCCTTGCCATAGATAAAGCGATGCCATCATGAAAATGATGTAAAGCCATAGGCTAAATCCGGGATTCTTCCAGTCTTTTTGTTCGGAAGGTTTGTTTATTTCAATTTTTGGATCATCGCCTTTTCTATCAAAATTATTTTTTCTCATGAGTATGTGTGTTTTTTTGTAAATGGATATCTGTATCCATTTGGGCTAATAACCTTGCTGTTATTATTCTAGAACCCTCTTTTTTGAGGGGGAGGGTTAAGTGTAGGGGGCTTTATTACTGTTAGTTGATATGAACAAAAACTCTGTACAACCTGGTGGATTATTTTCTGACAATCGCCTAACTCCTGTTAGTTTAATCCACTTTAGCATTTAACAGCCTTAGTCCATTTGAAATAACTAATAAAGAGGCACCAATGTCGGCTGCAATCGCTTCCCATAAGGTTGCAAATCCAGTAAAAGCTAATACCGCAAAGGCCGCTTTAACCGTGAGTGCAAAGACTATGTTTTGCCGGATAATGGCCAATGTTCTTCTTGAATGATTGATCAGCCAGGGTAGTCTGGAAAGATCATCACTCATTAAGGCAATATCTGCCGTTTCAATGGCCGCATCAGAACCCATTACCCCCATGGCAATGCCTAGGTTGGCTCTAGCTAGTGCTGGTGCATCATTAACACCATCGCCTATCATTGCAACATGACCGTATTTTTCAATCATTTGACTGATAATGTCAACCTTGTCGGCGGGTAGTAATTCGGCATGAAATTCATCCATCCCTAGTTGTTGGGCAATATTTTCTGCAGTAATTTGATTATCACCCGTTAGCATTACTAAATGTTTTATGCCACTTTGTTTAAGCGAGTACAAAATTGATTTAATATCAGGGCGTGGCTGATCAGATACAGCAATCAGACCGCAAACATGCCGATCATTACCTACGGCAATCACAGTCTGACCGGTTTTTTCTAACGCAATGGCTTTGTTGCTGATTTCTACAATTTCCTCACTACGCTCTAATAGATAGCGACGCGATCCCAGCCAAAAATTAGTTCCGTTAAATAGTCCAGTTACCCCTTTACCGGGAAAAACAGTGATTTCATCTGCACTGGCAATAGTAATGCCTCGGTTTATTGTATGTTCTAAAATAGCTTTGGCCAGCGGGTGATTACTGCGTGATTCCAGTGCGGCTGCACGGCTTAGCAGTTCCTTCTGACTGTGGCCATTTAAAGGGTAAACGCCGGTAACGAATGGTTTTCCACAAGTCAAAGTACCGGTTTTATCAAAGGCAATAGCGTTAAGTTGCGCCGGTGCTTCAATATAAACGCCGCCTTTAATCAGGATACCTTGTCTTGCTGCACTGGCTAATGCAGCAACAATACTGACGGGTGTTGAAATGACCAGTGCACAAGGGCAGGCAATCACCAGTAACACAAGAGCACGGTAGAACCAATCTTGCCAAATACCGTGTAAAAACAACGGTGGAATGATGAATACCGCTAGTGCTAATAGCATCACGATTGGGGTATAAATACGGGCAAATTTTTCTACCCATTGTTCGGCTGCTGCACGTTTGCTGTGTGCTTCTTCCACCAGACGAATGATATGCGCCAAGGTTGTATCAGATGCGAGTTTACTGACCCTTATTTCTAGGGTTGCCTCACCATTAATACTGCCTGCAAACACGGTATCACCTGTTTGTTTG
>DAOWHF010000321.1:0-3941 GCA_030641565.1 Methylomarinum sp. | reverse complement strand
TAGCGTCTTAATAAGGGTGATAAATAAGCATCAACTACGGTAGTATCACCACGGCTAACGATTTTCATAAATGGGCTGGCTTGATGAGAGACTGAAATTTGCACAAAGCCTATTTCTTTTGCCAGTTTAGCCAACTCCAATTCATGCCGGGGATAACGCCAAGCATGCATCAATACAATGGCAATAGCGCGAAAGCCCTGGCTATATAAGTTTTGTAATTGTTGATTTGCTTGTTGTATATCTAAAGCAGTGAGAATTTCGCCGTTTACATTGACTCGTTCTTGTATTTCCATCACTTCTTGATAAAGCAGTTCAGGTAATTGAATATTTAACGCGAAGATATCTGGGCGATTTTGATAAGCAATTCGCAAACAATCTTTAAAACCAGCAGTGATTAATAAAGCTGTCGGTTCACCTTTGCGTTCCAACAAAGCATTTGTGCCGACAGTCGTGCCCATTTTAACGGCAGAAATATTTTCACCATCAAGCTCACCGCCTAATATTTGGCGCATCGCTTCTAGCGCGGCATCCTGGTATTGTTCGGGATTCTCGGAGAGTAATTTGCAAGTAATGAGTTGTCCTTTTGGTTTGCGGGCAACGACATCAGTAAACGTGCCGCCTCTATCTACCCAAAATTGCCAACGCTGATCACAATTAATTGTCATATTAAAAAAGTATGGAAGTTGTAAGTGCTAAAAATATTTACTTTAAAGATAATGGCTTCATAGTCTGTCAGCATAAAGCAGGACTAAAGGCTTCCACTGATTTATACATGGGCAGATCGTAATCCCTTTAATTTCAAGAAAACAACATTCTACTTTAAAGAACAGTAATTATAATATGGGGGGTAATTTGATGCTGATATCCAATGCGCCAACTACTGTCCCACCCTAACTATTTTACATTTTTCATGCTAAACCAGCCTTGATTTTATAGAGCCCAATGTTCTGCCATCTATGGTTGATAAATCATTTATCGTAGTACCTTTGTCATTACTGTTGAAGTGTCGACACACCACTTAAAATCATCATCAATTAGCTCAAGATCTGTCTATCCCCCCTCACCAGAAATAGTAAGTTAGCTTGATGATTTAAGAAATTAGTGATATCAATGAACCAAGTCACATCAAAAAATAAGGAGAGCACTATGCAGTCGTTAAAAACCATAAAAATCTGCACTTCGTTAGCCATTGTTTTGCTGAGCTTTTTTGTTTTATCTGATGTCGCAGTTGCAGGACCCGGTGGAATAATAAAAGAGGCGGGTAAGACTTTTTGGGGGAAGATTATTATGGGTGGAATATTGTTATTTTTTGCACCTTTAATTACATGGTACCTATTGAAGCGGGCTATTCTAGTTAAGAAAACACGTCAATTATTAAAACAGATAGCATTGTCTGATTCACGTTTTGAGTGGATGGAATTGAAAGATCGTGTGACTCAAGTCTTTTTGTGGGTGCATTCTGCCTGGGATCAGAAAAAAATGGATATAGCTGAGCAATATGTGACTGATTGGTACCGGCAGAACCAGCAACTCCTTTTGGACAAGTGGGATCGTGATGGATTGGAAAATAAAGTATCCGATGTAGCTATTAAAAAAATAACACCACTATATGTTGCCCAAAATATAAAAGATGACTCAAAAAATCGATTAGTCGTCGAAATTGAAGCAGAAATGCGAGACCATATGATCACTAAAGACACCGGCAAGATTATTCAGGGCGATAAACGGCTAGGCACAGTCACCACTATATGGAGCTTTGTTTGGCAACAAAATAATTGGCAACTTAATTTGATAGAAGCTGATGATATGGATATGGATATGGAATATCTCTCTGAGCCAAATAAAGTTTATGCACTTGATGAGGGTACGGCTGCATGACAGTAGAGCATGCAAATGTAGAGTGGGAACAAAATAGCCAGTTAGGTTTGTGGCGGAGGATCACCTTATTAATTCAAAACCCACGTGATGCCTTTACACTCTATTCTTTTGCAGAAAGGCGTAGTACCGCCTGGATTATTTTCCTACTGTACTTCCTCATTAAACTGCCCATTATTATTCAGAAGCCAGCCTTATCAGGTAAATTTGATGGGTTAAATAACTGGCAAGCTGTTCTTTTTGTCGCCGCTATTTTGATAGCCGGAATGGTATTAACCGCGATTTTTTTAGGGCTGATAGCCTTGATTATGCATTTATGCATGAATAAATGGAAATCTGCGGGGTTACAATTTGAAGATACCTTTACCCTGTTGCTGTTAAGCCTGGCGCCTCAACTGTTATTAGTTTACGAATTGCCTTTTTTAATAGCTGATTATCACAATGCAGACAGTTACCTTACGGTGTTAATATTAAGGCTAGTAGTTGATTTAATTTCGTTTAGAACTTTTTATTGGGGCTTACGTGTATTATTTAATGTCACTCAGCAGCGAGCTATAGCCGCTATTTTTCTTCCAGTGTTAATTCTGATATTGGCCTTAGCAAAGTTAGTGCTAGAGTAAGCGAACATGGAAGCATTAGTTCCACTAGTAGTGGTAATATTAATTGCTATCATTTTATTGTTGATTGCGCGCAGATCAAGAAGTAACTTTGAATCCGACTATGGCAATATTTCAATTAAAGAACACTGTCAGTCAGTGTTATTTTTTCTGATCTGGATGCTTATCTTAACTGGGTGGATGAAGTTTGGATCAACTTCATTTTATTGGTTTTACGGTGTCAGTATATTTTTAGGTGTACCCTTAATCAAGTCTACCCCTGACCGCTCTATTGCCTGGCGAATACAAGAAACCTGGTTTTTGGCCATGATTATTATGGGGCCAATTATTTTATTTACCCTGCTTAATAATTAATATGATATTTTTAATTAGAAAAGCTCGATAAGATTGGCCAGTCCGTCCAGACAAACAAATCACATTTGAACAAATGTGACAGTTCCCAAACCATACCTGCCATCCATTATTATCAATAGGTAGAATAACCTCCGCGTCACACACTCGTTTTTCAAGTAAACACGACATTATGAATTAAACTCAAATATTCTCACTGCATTATTCTGTGATCTAATGCTAGATTAAAGCAAAACTTATGAGTTTCATTAACAAATTTACTGGTAGGCATTAGGCAAACCCGGCCGGATTCCATTCATCCATCACCTTTTGCCGTGCTGCATCAAGTCGTTCCGCCATCAATGCCGCAAACTTCTTTACCAGCTCGTAGCCGAATTTCGGTTCTTGCTCACATTGTGCCAGTATGGCGGCCCCATCGAACTCGAGTAATTCCGAGTCCTCTTCAGCCTTGGCCTGAAAACTCCATTGATAGGGTGAAATTAACCAGGACCACCCCAAAACCTGGTTGCTGGCCAGAGTCTGAATTTCCAGTGTCGGCCCCATTACTGCAGGGACTTGTATCGAGATTTGACCATTGCGGACAATATAAAACTTGTCGGCAAATTCACCCTGTCGAAACAGGACCTGCCCTTTTTTGATCTCACGGATGCTAACGCACTCGCTCAGATATTTCACGACATCTTCACTAAACTCAGAAAAAAACTCGTGAGTTGACAGGTACTCGGCAGTTGATTGCTCAATCATTATTTAACTCCCAAAATTCAAGGGTTACTATGGGTATGCATAGAAATTTTAACCAACCTTTCATGACAATGAAAGAACTCTATAGTCTGTCAGAATTAATTGAACCATAATTCAACATCATTATTACCTCACTGCACTCTTCTGCTTCTGGTCAAATGTGGCCAGTCCAGTCTAATTTTATTCTAAATTTAACAAAAGGCTTCTATCAACAACAGGAACGAGATAACTGCTTTACTATAACAAACCCTGGCCAATTACCCTCTCATAGGTTGCCAAGATTGTTATAAAATCTTGGCTGGTACGCCTACTAAACCAACAACTGTCACATTCTAATTGATTTTTCTTTTCAATCCT
>DAOWHF010000300.1:0-5579 GCA_030641565.1 Methylomarinum sp. | reverse complement strand
TGACCCAAGATAACCCTACCTTTTTCAAGCAATTATCAGAACAGCAAACACCTGAATTATTATGGATTGGTTGTGCTGACAGCCGAGTCTCAGCTAATCAGGTAATTGATCTTGCACCAGGAGAGGTTTTTGTACATAGAAACATTGCCAATGTCGTTGTGCATACAGATTTAAACTGCTTATCTGTTATTCAATTTGCCGTTGAAGTACTCAATGTAAAACATATTGTTGTTTGCGGACATTATGGTTGCGGGGGGATTAAAGCAGCGTTTGATGGGCACGAACTAGGCTTAATTGATAACTGGTTACGACACATCAAAGATGTCTACCGCTGGCATAAACCTGAAATAGATGCGCTGGAAATCGAGAAAGAAAAACTCGATTTATTGTGCGAAAAAAATGTCATAGAACAAGTAGCTAATGTTTGCCATAGCAGTATTGTACAAAAAGCCTGGAAGCAAAATAAAAACCTGACCGTACATGGCTGGATTTATTCCATTGAAAATGGTTTATTAAAAGCACTGGATGCCGAAGTAAGCGCTTCAGATCAGCTCAATTTCACACACTCATTAAAAGACTAAATAACAAGTTTAAGCACCCTTTAAGCTAAGGTATTACGAAACTGTTGAATAGTCTCTTCTGTTAACGGCTGCCTATTATGATCCCTGGTTTCACCACCAAGCTCTGTTGCCAATAGATTAATGGTCTGGATAAAATCATCAAAGATTGGTAAAGGATTTTCAAGTTCACTGGGTTGTATAAAAAACACCAATCCTGGAGAATAAAATGAATCAAGCTCTGTTTCTGGAAAGGTGCCTGGTTCAATCATGCTTGCAACCGCAAAATCAACTCTTCGCTGCTCATCCAGACGCTCAAAAATTTTCATACTGCCATATTCAAGTCCTACCAACTGAAAAGCATCAATTAACTCAACACCATTAAAGCCTTCTTCCGCAGTTGCCACCAGACTAAATTGAATGATATTTGGTAACTTAAATTGATTATCTTCTGGTGCTTGGTGGCTCTCAATTTCGCTAGCAATTGTAATAGGGTCGGGCTCTAATTCTGCATCTAATGCCGAACCTAGAGGCACAATATCAAAGTCATCATGACTGGTATCAATGATGAGTGAGTCATCTATATTATTTAGAGGGTTTCCTTTATCATAGAAATTAATGTCTCGTCTCGACCTTTTGTTTTTAAAGGTACTCCACAAGATCAAGCCGATAATAACGGTGACACCTATTGCAATAATTACTAATCTTAACAAATCTTTATCCATTATCTTTCTGCCATGTCGACTGCTTCTTCAATATCTACTGATACCATTCGTGATACCCCCGGCTCTTTCATCGTAACACCCGCTAATTGCTTTGCAATTTCCATGGTTACTTTATTATGCGAAATATATAAAAACTGGACTGATTCGGCCATTTCCTCAACCATTTGAGAAAATCGTACCACGTTAGCATCATCTAACGGCGCATCCACCTCGTCTAACAAGCAAAAAGGCGCAGGATTTAAATCAAAAATAGAAAAAACCAAAGCAACTGCCGTTAATGCTTTTTCTCCACCAGATAACAAATGTATAGAGCTATTTCGTTTACCTGGCGGCCTGGCAATAATATTTACCCCCGCTGCTAATAAATCCTGCTCCGTTAATTCTAAGTATGCGTGCCCACCACCAAATAATTTTGGAAATTTTGTTTGCAGTCCAGAGTTAATTTTATCAAAAGTTTCTTTAAAACGCAGTCTACTTTCCTTATCAATTTTACTAATGGCTTGTTCAAGCATATCCAAAGCCTGAATCAAGTCAGCATGTTGCTCATTTAAAAAGTTGATACGTTCAGATTGTGTTTTATATTCTTCAATAGCTGTTAAATTAATTGAGCCTAAGCGCTCAATTTTTTTAGTTAATTCTTCTACTCTGCGCTTCCATTCATTTTCTTCTGCTTCAGCAGCTAATGATTCAATCACTTGCTCTGGGTCAGCATCAATTTCCTCTAATTGCTCAGTGATAGTTTGCTGCCTAACCTGGCTATCTTGCTGTTCAAACCTGACTTTGTCTAGCAATTCCTTTTGCTTCTCCATAGCACTTTGCATTTGAGTATGCTGCTGGGCTAATTGCGAAATTTCAGTTTCCGTTTCTTGCTGCCTAGTGCGCTCTGTTTGTAATCTATCATCCAATACCGTTTGTTTTTCAACAAATTCATCCAGCTGCACCTTTTCATCATCCAGGGGCATTAATGAGGAGTGTAATTTCTTTTCTAACTCTGTAATGCGCGCTTCTGACTGCTGGTTTTGTATTTGCAACCGTTCAATTTGCTTGCCTGTTAAAGACTCTGAGGCTTTTAGTGATTCCATTTGGCCTTGTGCCGCATGCACATTTTTTTGTGCTTCATTAATCGCCAAGTCTATTTTATATTGCTCAGCCTGCAATTCCTGACTCTGTATCTCTAGTTTTTCCTTTTTGCCAACTAATTGCTCAAGCGCCTCTTCCGCCTGTAGCTTTAAATTTTCGGACTCATCTAGCGTTTCAGCAATATCAGTTATATCAGTCATAATTTCTTCAATATCATGACTGATTTGATTTAAACGTTGCTGCTGCTGTTCTTGCTTGGCTGAATAAGCACTAAATTGAGCACTTTTTGCTGAATATTCGGAACCTAAGACCTTATCTCTTTGCTGCAGACTTTCCCTATTGCTCTCAGCATCTTTTAAGGCTATTTCCGTTTCTTCTAATTGTACTTCCAGCACTTCAGTACTCTCTTGCAAGTCATCTCGTCGCTGTTTTAAAGCACGCAATTCCTTTTCGCGCTGTAAAACACCGGTTTTACCATCATTAACACGAGATATTTTTATCCAATTATTTCCAATCCATGCTCCATCCCGGGTGATAATAGACTCATAAGCTTTTAATTGATAACTACTATTTTTTGCTGTCGCTATATCCTCAACGCAGTAAACACCCATAAGCAAACTATTTAAATCCCACGGTGAATTCACCTTATCAACTAATGCCGTTAAATGACTATTGCCTGCTTCTATAGGTTTTGACTGATGAGTTTCAAACAACACAACGGATTGATCCGTTAAATACTGCAAGCCTTGCACGATCTGCTGACTATCATCTAAACAAATCGCTTCCAGATAACTACTTAGCACTGTTTCTACAGCACTTTCCCAGCCAGCATCCACATCCAGAAATTCAGCTAAACGTTGATTTTCTGATAAATCCATTTTTTCTAGCCATTGCACCAGGCTTTTTTTATCTTTACCCATCGCATGTTGTTGTAACAATTCCAGCGATGTTATCTTGCCATTCAGCTGATGCAACTCAGAGCGGTCTTGATGTAATTGCTCATGAGCCGCTTTAAGCTGCTGACGCTGCTCTATAATTTCCGTATAAATAGCCTCAAGCTGATGTTGCAAATCTTCTCTATCAGTCTCAATTAGCTCAATACTGCTATCTAATGATTCTATTTCCGCCTGCAAGTCTGTCTTAGATAACTCACTATGTTCAGTTTGTAATTTTTCTAAACGTTGCTGTAATTGTTGTGACTGGCTAATTAAATGCGACAGCTTTGCTCGCTGAACTTCTGCTTGCTCGCTATATTTAGAGTTTTCAGATACGTAATCTTCCCATTGCGCCTGCCAGGCTGATTTTGTTTGCTGCAAACTTTGCTGTATAGCCAAATTGTCTTCAACTTGTTCAGTCGCAATAATTTGTCGTTCTTCCGCTTCAATAAGTGATTCTTTAATATCTTCTAATTGCAGAATATCAAGATCGCAATCATTTTTAGAATGAGCTGCTTGCTGTTTTAATCGATCAATTTCAACAATGGTTTCTGCATGGCTACTTTCATTATGTTTTATCGTCTGTTGAAGTCGACTCACTTCAGCAACCACATGATAATATTCTTGTTGTGCCGTATCTAAAATCTGCTGCTGGGTCTTTTGCTCAATTCGTTTACCATCAATCGATTTATCGGTATCGCGTAATAACACAAACAGACGATTGTGCTCAGTAGCAATCACTTGCAACTTAGCCTCTAATTGTTGCGCCGTTTGGTGGTAATTATTCCAGCGGATGGCTAATAATTCACGTTTATATTGGCGCTCCTGCTTTTTTAAATCAGTAAACTTCACCGCTTTTGCTGATTGATTCTTCAGCGTTGCTAATTGCTTCTCAACTTCATCTCTTAAATCATCTAGCCGCTCAAGATTTTCACGGGTATGGCGCATCCGTGTTTCGGTTTCATGACGGCGCTCTTTGTATTTAGATATGCCGGCCGCTTCTTCAATATGGATACGTAGCTCTTCGGGCTTAGACTCCACCATACGAGAAATAGTACCTTGCTCAATAATGGCATAACTACGCGCACCTAAGCCCGTACCTAAGAAAAGATCAGTAATGTCTTTTCGTCGACACTTAGAACCATTTAATGCATATTGTGACTGACCATCTCGAGATACCTGACGTCTAATTGAAATAGAATTGTAGCTGGCATACTCACCCGCTGCTTTGCCTTCACTATTATCAAAAATTAATTCGACTGAGGCGGTACTGACTGGTTTTCTACCTGAAGACCCATTAAAAATAACATCCGCCATATTACCTCCACGCAGATGTTTGGCAGAACTTTCTCCCATTACCCAGCGTACAGCGTCTATAACATTGGATTTACCGCAACCATTCGGCCCCACAACAGCGGTTAAATTGCCATTTATAAGAATCGTTGTTTGATCAGCAAATGACTTAAATCCTGAAAGTTTAATTTTATCCAGCTTCATTACTGGTAGAATATCCCCTAATATTTATAGTTTGATCTGTGTATTATTAACGATATACGCATGATATTCGACATTTTTTTAAATCTTTTTTATTTAGTCACCATGAGCACTCAACCAAGCAAAACCCTAGATACTTTTGACAATCCAAAACCAGGTCGTGATTTTACCATCCGAATTGATACACCCGAGTTTACTTGTTTATGTCCAATGACTGGGCAACCCGACTTTGCTACCATTACAATTGAGTATGTCCCCAATAAATTATGTGTGGAACTAAAATCACTTAAACTTTATATGTGGTCATTTCGTGAGCAGGGTGCTTTCCATGAAGCTGTGACCAATGAAATTCTTGATGATATTGTTAAAGCGATCTCGCCAAACTTCATGCGCATTCGTGCCGAATTTAATGTTCGTGGTGGTGTATACACTAGCGTTATCGTTGAACATAAAGATGATAACTGGAATGCACCCGAATTAGTTAATTTGCCTTAATTCTGCTCTGGCGTATTTTGGTTACCCAGTTTTAATCAAAATACACCATCAATTCGGCTAAAAATCACCGCTCATATTTCTTCCATAAAACGATACCTATAAGAAATTAATGAAAGGAAAAACCTTTTACACTAGCGATATAGCCGTTGCCCTAAAATACGATGGACAACAGGCACCGAAGGTAACTGCTAAAGGTGAAGGCATTAGTGCAGAGCAAATTCTGGAGATTGCTGAAAAACATGGTATTCCTTTACAAAACGAACCTGAATTGGCCCGAATTCTTGCGCAAGTCC
>DAOWHF010000304.1:0-10450 GCA_030641565.1 Methylomarinum sp. | reverse complement strand
TTTATTGTTAGCTTTATGTTGGGGCCTTTTGCTTCGGAAATATAGTTACCTATCAATTTTGCATCGCTGACTCTAATTAAGTGTCCCATTAAATAGGAGAACAAAAAGCTGGGTTTATGAAGTCTGCCAACAAGGATATAGTCAGCACCAAACTGTTTACCTAAACGGGCTGCAACATCATGATGATCAAATAAATATCCAACGCCACTATCAGCCTGTTTTTGGCTGTTTGGGTCTATATTAATAAGCACATAACCCGCTTTCTTAAGTTCTGCTTCTAATAGCGGCTTTATAGATGCTGTTCGTTTAATTTCAGCCGGTATTCTTGGTGCCAGGGTTAAATCTTTAAGTTCAAAGTCAAGAATTGCAATTTTGGTTTCCGCTGCTACACCAATGCTTATAAGACATAATATGATGGTGCTGAACAGGTAGTGTGTCCTTATTTTTTTTATAAGCATGAATAAGCCCTTGTTATTGTTTTTTTAATCTTGGTTTAAATGGATGGTTGATAATAGCTGATCAATGATTGCTTTAAGGCTGGCGGTATCCGGTTGCGTTTTATTAAAAAGGCGCAAGCCAAAAATACCAGAGAGTAAAAATTTTGCCAGCAACTCAGGATCTTGATGTTCGCTTAATTGTCCAAGGTTTTTGCATTCTATCAATATTTGCTTCAGTTCCAGCTCAACTTCGGCAAACATAGTCTGTAGACGGCTATTAATTTCTGCATCTTGCACTGGAATTTCAGACAAAGTATTGATCAGCAGACAGCCTTTACGATCAGGGTCACAAGATGATTCTTGCAGTAGATGATTGAAAAAATCGGTCAGGCGTTCATTCGGGGCTTTGTCATTATGTAAAAGACCAAAAAGGCTGAGTTTCATTGTATTGAAATAAGTATCAAGCGCAGCTAAGAAAATCCCTCGTTTATCACCAAAAGCCGCATAAAGGCTGCCGGGCTGAAGACCGGTTGCATCCACTAGGTTTTTGACGGAAGTACCACTATAGCCTTGTAACCAGAATAACTGGATGGCTTGTTGCAGTACCTGCGTGCGGTCAAATGTTATAGGTCTGGCCATGAGAAAACTGAAAAGTTAAGTATTTGAGGATTATTATTGAACAAGTGTTCAATAAAAGCTATGCTTTGTTAGTTGTTGAGTGTTCATTCAATAATGACAAGTCTCTATTTACCTAAATAAAGGATAAAATCATGCCACAGTGTTATCAATCTATTATCGTTAATGCACCGATAGAAAAAGTCTGGGATACCATCAAGGATTTTCATGACATGTCATGGGCAAGCCAAGTTATTGAAAAGTGTGTTTCCGTGGGAGATAAAAAGGGGACTGAAGTGGGTGCTATACGGATACTGAACGATGCTTTTCATGAAACATTGCTAGAAGTTAATGCGAATGAACATCGAATTCGTTATTCCATTGATGATGGCCCATCACCTGTTTCAGCTAGTGAAGTAAAAAATTATGTCGGCCAGATTCAGCTTAAGCCTGTTACTTTAGACGGTAATACATTCGTAGAATGGAGTTCAGCCTGGGAGTCTAGCTCTGAAGAGGCACGTGATTTTTGTCATCAAATTTATGTTGCCTTATTAAAGGCTTTGGCCGAGCAGGTATAACTAATGAAGCGTCCATCTAAGGTACAACTGTCATTATTCTTCATGCGTATCAGTATTTTTGTGGTGATGCTGATGTGGACGCTGGATAAATTTATCAATCCCAGTCATTCCGCTAAAGTGTTTGAAAAATTCTATTTTATTGCCGGTTTGGAAAGCATGGTAATGACCATAATAGGCTTGTTAGAGTTACTCATACTGACTGGTTTTGTCTTAGGCCTATATAAACGATTTTGCTACGGTACAGTGCTGGTTTTTCATACGATATCAACAGTAGCGTCGTTTCAACAATACTTATCTCCGTTTGAAGGCCCTCATTTATTATTTTTTGCTGCCTGGCCTATGTTGGCCGGTTGTTTGATGCTTTATCTACTAAGAGAAGACGATAGCTGGTTGGCTCTGCAAAAATAATTTTATATTTATACTTCCCCATTCTGTAAGGAATCGCTTGGTCACACGACCAACAGGCATCATTCATTGTGTTAAAGGAACCAAGCATGAAAAGATCTAAAGTTATACTGTTGTTGGTCATCGTGGCAGTGATAGCCGCTTTTTTTGTCTTTGATCTTCATCAATACCTGTCTTTAGAGACATTGAAGGCTCAACAAGCAACAATTGAGTCTTATCGTAGCGATCACTCCGTATTGGCGGTTGTTATTTACATGCTGGTTTATGTTGCTGTCACGGGTTTATCGTTGCCTGGTGCAACGATATTAACTTTAGCGGGCGGTGCGATATTTGGTGTGTTATGGGGGACGGTGATTATCTCCTTTGCTTCAACGATAGGTGCAACATTGGCTTTTCTTGCTGCACGGTTTTTATTCCGCGATGTTGTTAATTCACGTTTTGGTACACGACTAGAAGTCATAAATGAAGAAGTTGATCGTGATGGGGCTTTTTACTTGTTTACCTTGCGCCTAGTGCCGATTTTCCCTTTTTTTATGATTAACTTAACCATGGGGTTAACGGCACTCAGAGTCTGGACATTCTTTTGGGTCAGTCAGATTGGTATGCTGGCAGGTACTATTGTTTATGTTAATGCAGGAACTCAGCTAGCAAAAATAGAGTCTCTATCAGGTATTTTATCGCCTGCCTTATTGGGATCATTTGTGTTATTAGGCATTTTTCCATTATTTGCTAAAAAAATCATCGAAACTATGAAAAAAGTACAAGTTTATAAACAATGGAAAAAACCGAAACAGTTTGATAATAACCTGATTGTGATAGGCGGTGGTTCTGGTGGGTTGGTCACCTCTTATATCGCCGCAGCGGTTAAAGCCAAAGTTACCTTAATTGAAAAACATAAAATGGGTGGTGATTGTCTAAATACGGGATGTGTACCTTCAAAAGCATTGATTCGTTCTGCGAAACATTTATCGCATATAAAACGCTCAGAAGAATTTGGCATCAAACAACCCAGTGTGGCGTTTGATTTTGCTGATGTGATGGAGCGCGTGCAAAATGTGATCAAAACAGTAGAGCCTCATGACTCGGTTGAACGTTATACCGAGCTAGGTGTTGATATTGTTGAAGGTGAAGCCAAAATCATTTCCCCGTGGGAAGTACAGGTAACAACAGCTGAAGGTGTTAAAACCCTAACCACACGTTCGATTGTGATTGCGGCTGGCGCACGTCCTTTTGTACCGCCTATACCAGGTCTTGATCAAGTTGATCCGCTTACCTCTGATAATGTATGGAACCTTAGAGAATTACCTAAACGTTTGTTAGTGTTGGGTGGTGGTCCTATCGGTTGCGAGCTAACACAAAGCTTTGCTCGATTAGGCAGCCAGGTAATACAAGTTGAAATGCTTCCACGCATCATGATTCGTGAAGATCCAGACGTATCGGAAGCAGTAATGGCTCGGTTTAAAGAAGAAGGTGTCGATATAAGGGTAGGCCACACGGCTAAGGAATTTATCATCGAAAATGGTGAGAAAATAATGATTGCCGAACATGAGGGGCAGTCAGTCAAAATTCCTTTTGATCAAGTGCTAGTAGCCATAGGCAGAGCAGCCAATATCAATGGTTATGGTGTTGAAGAGTTGGGAATTACCTTATCACCAAGAAAAACTATAGCAATCAATGACTTTCAAGAAACCAATTACCCCAATATTTATGCCTGTGGTGATGTTGCAGGGCCATATCAATTTACGCATACCGCAGCGCATCAAGCTTGGTATGCCGCTGTTAATGCTTTGTTCGGTCAGTTTAAGCGATTCCGTACCGACTATTCAGTGATTCCATGGTCAACTTTTACTGATCCCGAAGTGGCAAGAGTCGGCTTAAATGAACAAGATGCTAAAGAACAAAACATAGCTTATGAAGTGGTTACTTATGGTATTGATGATCTCGATCGCGCAATTGCAGATAGTGAAGCGCATGGCTTTGTAAAAGTATTGACTCAACCAGGTAAGGATAAAATTTTAGGTGTCACTATTGTTGGTGAACACGCAGGGGACTTAATCGCTGAGTTTGTTTTGGCGATGAAACATGGTCTCGGTTTAAACAAGATTCTAGGTACTATCCATATTTATCCAACCATGGCTGAGGCCAATAAATATGTGGCTGGGGCATGGAAAAAGAAACATGCCCCACAAAGGCTGTTGGAATGGCTGGGGCATTATCATGCTTGGCTTAGAGGGTGATAACAACCTAAGGTAAAGGGACTGTTACTTTATGAATTATTTTTGTAAGGAAAGGTAACTTCATCCGACCCATAGAAAATGTTTAAGGCATATGTTCTTTATTTTAAGGTGGAGCTTAGGTGTTATGTTGGTTATATTATTTTTATCAGTGTGTTTTCTTAGCTTTGCAAATGGTGCTAACGATAACTTTAAAGGTGTAGCGACTTTATATGGTAGTGGAGCGGCAAGTTATCGTGTGTCATTATTTTGGGCAACACTGACAACATTAGCCGGTTCTTTTTGTGCCTTGTATTTGGCACAAACTTTACTGATTAAATTTTCTGGTAAAGGTTTGGCAATAGATGATTTGGTTCAATCGATTCCTTTTATGAGCGCAGTTGCCTCTGGTGCAGGTTTAACCGTAATTTTGGCTACTCAAATTGGTTTTCCTATATCGACCACCCATGCCTTGATCGGCGCAATGGTTGGTAGTGGTTTGTTAGTCACTGGGGGCGACTTTGATTTAACCGCATTGCAGCATAACTTTGTATTGCCATTGCTTTTAAGCCCAATGGTTGCAGTATTGTTAGCAATGATTATTTATGGGGTACTAAAGCTTGTCCGTCATCGATTAAATTTCGAGCAATCACTGTGTTTATGTGTGGAAAATGATGCAGCAGTGACTATTGATTCAGGTACTGTAGCAATGACGCAAAATTTACAATCACTCATTAATATAGATACTGAAGAAGTCTGTGCTAATCAGTATTCAGGTAGAGTGATGGGTATCAATGCACAAAGTATTGTCGATAAACTGCATTTTTTTAGTGCAGGTGCCGTTTGCTTTGCTAGAGGACTGAATGATACGCCTAAAAT
This sequence comes from Methylomarinum sp., assembly GCA_030641565.1. Taxonomy (GTDB): domain Bacteria; phylum Pseudomonadota; class Gammaproteobacteria; order Methylococcales; family Methylomonadaceae; genus QPIN01. The sequence goes on along the minus strand of DAOWHF010000304.1, from coordinate 5,323 downwards.
AGCTGCATTATTACTATTGGCTCCATGGCCTGGCATACAATGGGTTGTTTTTGCTGTTGCCATCATCATGGCTTTGGGTGGCTTGCTGAATGCGCGTCGAGTTGCTGAAACCATGAGCCATAAAATAACCGAAATCAGTCACGGACAAGGCTTATCAGCAAACATATCAACGGCCATGTTGGTTATATATGCGAGTCAACTGGGTATGCCTGTATCAACTACACATGTCTCTATTGGCTCATTATTTGGAATTGGGGTTGCTAATGGTCATGCTCATAAAGGGATGATAGGCTCTATTCTGCTTTCTTGGATATTGACACTGCCTTGTGCTGCTTTATGTGCAGCCTTTGTATATAGCATGATGACTGCAATTATCTGATGTTAAATCTTGCAAGCATTTGGGGGACTTTGGATAAAATGATAACTGTGTTGGTAAGCATTTAAGATGAGCATAAAAATATCTTTAGTATGGGTGATAGGTTTAATCTGTTTAGCGGGTAATGTTCTAGCAAGCGAACCTGACTGGACTAGCTATCAATCTGTATTGGGTCATGTTAACCCCAGCGTAAAAAATAACATAAAGTTAATGGCTGTTGATTATCAGGCGATTAAGTCAAATGGTCGTTTAGATAAAGCTTATCAGCAGCTTGCTGATTTTAAATTAGATGATTTATCCAATCGTAATGAAGAACTGGCATTTTATATTAATGCTTATAATATTTTAGCTTTAAAAATGGTGGCTGATCATTGGCCTACAAAAAGTATTAAAGATGTCGGTAGCTTGTTTAGCCCAGTATGGAATAAGTCAGCAGGCATGTTAGGCGGTAAGTCTGTCTCTTTGGGCGAAATAGAACATAAAGTTTTGCGAGCTATGGGAGAGCCACGGATACATTTGGCGATAGTGTGTGCGTCGGTCAGCTGTCCCGATCTAAGAAATGAACCTTATACAGCGATGAAGCTTAATGAGCAGCTTAACGATCAAGCAAAACAATTTTTAAATAATCAAGGTAAAGGCTTAAAAATAGAGAAAAAGATCATTCGTATTTCTAAAATATTTGACTGGTTTGAAGATGATTTTGATGCCATGGGTGGTGTGTCAGCATTTATTAAACGCTATCAAACTGATCTGCCTGAATTAAAAATTAAAGCAAATATGTCTTACGATTGGAGTGTTAATGCTGTCGAGTAATTGGCTGACGATATAAAAAAGTCGAACTAATATGCGCTCTATGTTTAGAATGAACGGAATAATTAAAAAACAAAGAGAATAATAAGATGGCACATGACTTGTCACCACCTGATCAATGGCTGAAATTATATGGGGATATTCTTTATCGTTATGGGGTCGCGCGCGTTCGTGACGTGGGAATTGCTGAAGATTTAGTGCAAGATACATTATTAGCAGCATTAAAAGCGAAAGAAAATTATGCAGGTCAAGCATCTGAACAAACCTGGTTGATAGGCATACTGAAGCATAAAATTATCGACTATTTTCGTAAATCATCACGTGAGAAGACGCAGGAATTTGATGAGCATTCGGTTGATGAGGAAGATTATTTCGATCAAAAAGGCAATTGGAAAGTTGATTTTTCCAACTGGTCTAAGCCTGAAAAGTCGATGGAACAAGAAGAGTTTATGCAGGTGTTACAGGCATGTGTAGAGCGTTTACCATCACGAATGTCGCAATTGTTTATTTTGCGTGAATTCGACGATATGAGCAGCGAAGAAATTTGTGAAGTGCTGTCTATTTCAACGCTGAATAATTTTTGGGTTATGTTGTCGAGAGTACGGGTACAACTACGTCATTGTTTAGATATAAATTGGGTTAACCAGTAGAGGTTTTTGAAATGTTAACGTGTAAAGAAGCCAGCTACTTAGCGTCAAAAAAACTGGATAAAGAATTGACTCTGCGAGAGCAAATAGGTTTTTCTCTTCATATTGCCATGTGTAGTTTGTGCAGACATTATGCTAGAGATATGAATAGATTACATACGCTGATGCTAAAAGCAGGTGAAGCCGGACAAACGTTATTGCCAGAGTCTGCAAAGCTGTCTGAGCAATCCAGGGAGCGTATTAAATTATTGCTGGATAAAGCACTACATTCAGAAGAATAGACTTTTGTAGGATGGGCAAAGGCTCTTTCGTGCCCATCATGATTGAATAATAAAGACACACAGTGTCCAATAAATTAAGGAGTAATTATGAGTGACACTGCCATCAGTGAATCAGTCCAAAACTATTACGGCCAAGTGCTTAAATCCAGCGCCGATTTAAAAACCAGTGCTTGTTGCACCCTGGATTCAGTGCCGCTGCATTTACGACCATTACTTGCTGATTTACACCCCGAAGTGGTCGCTCGTTATTACGGCTGTGGCACGCCTTTACCTCCGGCACTGGAAGCTTGTACGGTATTAGATTTAGGCTGCGGTACAGGGCGTGATTGTTACTTGCTCTCGCGTTTAGTGGGTGAGTCGGGTCATGTGATTGGCATTGATATGACAGAAGAACAACTGGCTGTCGCCAAGGATCATTGTGACTGGCATGCTGAGCGTTACGGATATGCAAAATCTAATGTCGAATTTAAGCAAGGTTATATGGAAGATTTGGCGACGGCGGGTATTGCTGATAATTCGATTGATCTTGTAGTATCAAATTGTGTAATCAACTTATCGCCTGATAAAAGACAAGTCCTGTCAGAAATTTTACGGGTGTTAAAGCCTGGTGGAGAAATCTATTTTTCTGATGTTTATTCCGATAGACGCATCCCGCAAGCACTAAAAACTGAACCGGTATTACTAGGTGAATGTTTAGGTGGCGCCTTGTATTGGGAAGATTTTCGCCGCATGATGCAAGAACTCGGTTGCCCTGATGTACGAGTGGTAAAACAAAGCCCCATTGCCTTGGAAGACCCCGAAGTAGAAGAAAAAATCGGCATGGTCAATTTTAGATCAATCACCATTAGGGCATTTAAAATGCCGTTAGAAGATCGTTGTGAAGACTTTGGTCAACTTGCCGTTTATAAAGGCACAATATCAGAACACTTACATGCCTTTGATTTAGACGACCATCATCATTTTGAAACGGGCAAACCCTTGCGTGTCTGTGGCAATACTTATGACATGCTGGGTTCCAGTCGCTATGCAAAACACTTTGAGCTAATGGGTGATAAATCGACTCACTTTGGTTTATTTGATTGTGCGCCACCCAATACAGGTGCGTCGTTAGAATCAGGTGCGGCTTGCTGCTAATGTCTACGGCAAATTTTGACAAATTGAGTATTGTTATCCCAGTCGGTCCCGATGATAATGCTTGGCAACATTTACTAAAAGAACTCGCAGTATTCGGTAAGGGTGTTCAAATCATCTTGTCTGCTTGTCAGACGCAATCTTCGGAAATTAACTTGCCTGATAATGCGTTATGGATACAGTCAGAACAAGGTAGAGCCAGGCAGCTTAATGCCGGTGCAAAGCAGGCTGCTGGTGAATTTATCTGGTTTTTACATGCCGATACCCGATTTTCTTTAGCTGTTATTGATACTATACAGTCCTATATAAAATCCGGAGAACAGGGTATGGCTTATTTTAGATTAAAGTTTGCCGAAGATGGCCCCAAACAAACACGATTGAACGCTTGGGCAGCTAATATTCGCTCTCGTTATTTTGGTCTGCCATTTGGCGATCAGGGGTTTATCATTAACAAATCTGTTTTTGAGCACATAAACGGATTTGATGAAACGGTTTCAGTGGGTGAAGATCTGGACTTTGTGGTGCGATTAAAAGCGTTGGATATACCGTTAAAAGAATTGTCTGCCGAACTAATAACCAGTGCAAGACGCTATCAACAACATGGCTGGTTGTTAACAAGTATTCGCCATATTTGGCTAACCTGGGTGTTAACGCGTCAGGCTAAACATCGATTGGTGTTTAACGGATGAGTGGTGCGATAGCTGTATTTGTTAAAACGCCTGGGCTTTCTCCGGTTAAAACCCGCCTAGCCGTTAAATTAGGTCAGGAAAATGCAGAAGCTTTTCACTTGGCCTCATCTCGTTCTGTTTCGTCTGTGGTGCAAGCGTTAAGTCAACTTGATGATATTAAAAGTTATTATGCGGTGGCAGAAGAATCGGCATTAACGCATGATTATTGGCAGGATTTACCCTGTTTATGGCAAGGCGAGGGCGGTTTGGGTGAACGGATGGCGCATATTTATCAAACATTATTAGCTAAGCATGATTTTGTCATCTTGGTCGGTGCTGATATTCCGCAAATGACAACCATAGAACTTCTGACTGCATCTAACTGGTTACCCCATAATGAGCAAGCGCGGTTAGCTTTTGCTCCGAGTGTTGACGGTGGCTTTTGGTTGTTTGGGGGGAACTGCAAAATACCACACACTATTTGGACAGGTGTAAGCTATAGCGAAGCGGATACCGGGACTCAATTCTTTAACAAAATAGAGCAAGTAGGAGATATTAAAACTTTAGTTTCTCTACGTGATGTTGATGAAGTAGAAGACCTTATTCCACTACGTGAAGCCTTGTTAGATTTAAGGGATCCTTTGCCAGCACAACAGGAACTTCTCGGTTTTTTAGATACTTTATCGCTGGCGAACTATTCCTCACATTAATAAAAACAATAAATATGCGCGACGTTAAACCTTTTCTTATTGATAGCGACTTTCCAAAGATCAGTCGCGGACGTTTAAGTACCTTACAAATGAATCTGGGTTATTTATGTAACCTGAGTTGTACCCATTGCCATGTTAATGCCGGTCCAAACCGAACCGAACTCATGGCCCGTGAGACCATGGAGACCGCGCTACAGTTTGCAGATAAATACCAACTCGAAACGCTGGATTTAACTGGCGGCTCGCCAGAAATGAACCCTGATTTTCGATGGCTGGTACAACAAGCCAGACAACAGGGACTGCACGTGATGAATCGCTGTAATCCAACCATTTTGGTAGAACCCGGATATGAAGGCACGGCTGAATTTTTGGCTGAACAGCAAGTAGAAGTCATTGCTTCATTACCCTGTTATATGGAAGACAATGTTGATGCGCAACGCGGTAAAGGTGTGTTTTCGTCCTCTATTAAGGCATTGCAAATGCTTAATAAACTGGGTTATGGTCAGCCAGAAAGTGGGCTGACACTAAATCTGGTCTTTAATCCACAAGGTATCGCCTTGCCCCCCTCGCAAACAGAATTAGAAGACGCTTACCGGGCGTTTTTAAACGAACATTTTGATCTGCAATTTAACAATCTGTTTACCATTACCAATATGCCGATACAACGCTTTGGCGCGGTACTGTTAGCAAAAGGCCAGTT
>DAOWHF010000144.1:0-4625 GCA_030641565.1 Methylomarinum sp. | reverse complement strand
TTACTTAAATCATTTGGTGGTGGTATAGCGGCACCATCGGCTAATCGTTTTAAACATATCAGTCCCACTTCGGCAAATGATGTACTTGAAGAACTGGGTGACGCGGTTGATCTTATTCTTGATGGAGGTTCTTGCTCTGTTGGAGTGGAGTCCACAATTATCGATTTAAGCGGTAGTCAACCTCGACTGCTCAGACCGGGACATATTACCGTCACTGACCTTGAAGATGTATTACAGGTAGATGTCAGCAGCAGTCATACATCTGAAATACGTTCACCAGGTATGATGGCCGTGCATTACGCGCCAGTAACACCTGCCAGGCTGTGTGCTTTACAGCGATTACCGGATATGCTTGAGAAATTATCCAAAATGAACAAAACAGTTGGGCTTTTGGTATATAAATATCAGCCAGCAGCTAACCATATACACTATATTAAAATGCCAGAATTTGAAGCTGAATATGCACAGTCTTTATATGCATCATTACGGGAGATGGATCGACTCAAACTGGATGTGATATTAGTAGAGCAACCGCCACAAACTGAAGCATGGCAAGCAGTCAATGACCGATTAGGTAAAGCGACGGTTCTCTGTGAATAAATTTATCGGCGAGTAGTCTATCAACTTTGGTCTAATAGATGGGGTTTTGAGTTCAGAGAAAAACCTAACCCTAGCTACTCGCGAATATGTTGATTTTTGTATGTTGATTGGTCGTTATTGATTGAAGGTGAGTCTGGTTTGAAGCAATTTATGTCCTATCTATAGTAGAAAAAACCAAATCTTCCAGAAAAGAGACAATTTCTAAGTCATCTTTATTCCCCCCAAAATCAGTCAATGAAGGCAAGTTATTCATAAAAAAATTCTGAAAGTGCGCCATTTCGATGATAGTAGATGCTAATGATTTTGGGTATTTGTAGCTTGGGTTATATTCTAAAATCATATTTCCGATAACCGCACAAAGGTCTTTATAGGGTTTAAAAAGCTGATCCTTGTTATCCTCTGATACATGTTTTGTCAAATAGGTTTTAGAGCCTTCTGTAATAATTATTTGATGAAGGAGACTTTCATCAACATGACTGGTATTTATGTCATCATCTACTGTGGTGGCGAGTAACTTGATGAGCATTTTGAGCTTAACGACAGGGTCCTCAATGTTATTGGTCTGAAATGACACTTGGTATTCAAGCCAGCTCCAATACCAAGCCGTAAGATATATCAGCAGCCGGTGTTTATTTTCGAAATACCGATAAATACCTGCCTCGGTAGATCCCATTTCCTTTGCCAGTTTTTTAAAGGTGAAGTCTTCAAAACCATTTTTATGAATTAATTGGATGCTGTGCAAGATGATCTTTTTTCCCAGTACAGATTGCTCTGGATTCCTGAGAAACAACTTTTCATTCATTTTTATTTGTAATTGTATTTCCATTTCCGCTATTCCTCCTGATTTCCAGGTCTTTATACGGTAATTATTTTAAGTGTTTTAGTTTTATGAGGAATGCTGCACCAAAAATAAATACCAAGCTTTACAACCTGCAATGATAGTATTACTATCATTGCAGGTATTTATACTGTCTTGTTGATTTTAAACTAACAGATTAGGGAAGTAAAAAAATGTTTAAAGAAATAAAAAACGATTTGCCTGCCAGTATTGTGGTGTTTTTTGTCGCTCTTCCTCTGTGCCTTGGTATTGCCCTGGCATCTGGTGCACCTTTGTTCTCCGGGGTCATAGCAGGCATAGTCGGCGGTATAGTCGTGGGTATTGCCAGCGGTTCGCCCTTGGGGGTTAGCGGTCCGGCCGCTGGGTTAGCAGTGATTGTTTTTTCTGCTATTACTACATTAGGATCCTGGCCCACCTTTTTATTGGCCGTTGTTTTAGCGGGTATTATTCAGCTTGCTATGGGCTTTGCTAAAGCCGGTTTTATTGCTTATTTCTTCCCTTCCTCCGTTATTAAAGGGATGTTGACGGGAATAGGTCTACTGATTATTTTAAAACAAATACCCCATGCATTAGGCTATGACAAAGACACTGAAGGCGACCTTTCTTTCTTTCAACTTGATGGCGAAAATACATTGTCATCTATTATCAGTGCTTTTGATGCCTTTTCACCTGGTGCGGTATTGATTGCAGCACTATCCCTAATAATTCTTATTCTATGGGATACGGTGTTAAGCAAAAAACATAAACTGTTTCAATTGATACAAGGGCCAATTGTAGTCGTCGTTTTAGGTATTGTTATGAATACTGTTTATCAAAATGGGCTATTAAATTTAAGTCTGGCTGCCGATCAAGTTGTGAGACTTCCAGTGCCTGATAGTTTGGGTGGTTTTTTCAGTCAGTTTACTTTTCCCGATTTTTCAGAAATTACCAATGTTGATGTTTGGAAAATAGCTTTTGTCATGGCGATTGTGGCCAGTCTGGAAACACTGTTGTGTGTTGAAGCAACCGACAAACTTGATCCCTCCAAACGAGTAACACCTACTAATAGGGAATTAAAGGCGCAAGGCCTGGGTAATATTATTTCTGGCTTGATTGGTGGATTGCCCGTAACACAGGTGATTGTTCGTAGTTCGGCAAATATTGCATTTGGTGGCAAAACTAAGCTGTCGGCAATACTTCATGGGGTGTTTTTATTAATCAGTGTTATTACTATTGCTGGCCTACTGAATATGATTCCGCTAGCCAGTTTAGCGGCCATATTGATTATAGTGGGCTATAAATTAGCAAACCCCGCTCTCTTTAAACAGATGTACACATTGGGATGGGAACAGTTTGCCCCTTTTGTAGCCACTGTTATCGGTATATTGACTACCGATTTACTGATAGGAATATCGATTGGTATGTTCTTTGGCATTTTTAACACCTTGTACCATAGTTACAATAACTCTCACTACATGCACGATGTAATCACCACAGAAAAGGGGCATGAGATTCACCATATTGTATTGGCAGAAGAGGTTTCGTTTTTTAATAAGGCGAGCATATTAAACACATTAAACGACATTCCCCGGAATGTAAAAGTGATTATTGATTGCTCAAATTCCAAATCAATTGCTTATGATGTTTTAGAGATCATAAGCAATTATGAAAGTAATGCAAAAACCAAAAACATAACTGTCGAAAAGATAAATTTTATTGAGCCGACTGTGGCATAAACCATTTAGGAAAAAAATGAAAACATTAACTAAAGAAATGCAAGCGGCTATTACACCCGCTATGGCATTAGAATTATTAAAAGATGGTAATAAGCGATTTATTAATAACATTAAAGTTAACCGTAATCTGTTACAACAAGCTAATGAAACGTCCGATGGACAACACCCATTTGCAGTCATTTTAAGTTGCATTGATTCCCGTACTTCTGCAGAGTTAATTTTTGACCAGGGCTTGGGGGATATATTTAGTGTTCGTATAGCCGGCAATATTATTAATGAAGATATTCTGGGGAGTATGGAGTTTGGTTGTAAAGTGGCAGGTTCTAAAATAATAGTGGTTTTAGGGCATACAAAATGCGGCGCTGTAAGAGGCGCTTGCGATCACGTGGAATTAGGCAATCTGACAGCCCTGTTAAATAAGATACAGCCAGCGATTTATGCTGAAAAAACAGAAACTGAAAATCGTAATTCAAGCAACGATGAATTTGTGGAAAAAGTGTCAACTATTAATGTTAAAAGAACGGTACAGGCCATTATTGAACGCAGTCCTATTTTAAAGGAAATGATTGAAAGTGGTGAATGTGGAATTATTGGCGGCAATCACAATATTACAACAGGTGAAGTGAATTTTTATGATGATACTTTAATTATTAAAAATGCAAAGGGACATGCATAAAATAACTTCGACAATTATATGTTTTGTGTAGGATGGGCAAAGCGTGAGAGGGTGTGAAAGTATTCGTTTTTCATGAAAAAATAATTGCTTCCGTAGGCTGGGTTGAGGTACGAAACCCAGAATCTATACGTTGTATCACTTTTAATGCTGGGTTTCGCGCCTCAACCCAGCCTACATTGAATACTTTCACAGTCTCGTGAGCGTGCCCATCACACTAATGATAGGCACAAAGAGCTTTTACCCATTCTACACTTGTGCAAACTAATATTTGATTATGAAGAAAATAACTATCAACATAGTGTTGTTGAATTTATTGCTGTTTTTTCCAGTATTGGGATTGAGTGCCGAGACCAGTAATGATCAACTAGATCTAACCACGCATTTCTCTGGATATTTGGTTCTACTAGTGTTTCTGATTGCTTATACACTGGTGGTCCTGGAAGAAAAACTGCATTTGCAAAAATCTAAGCCAGTTTTAGTGGCCGCTGGAATTATCTGGGCAATCATCGCCTATGTCTATAAATCACATGGACTAAATGATATTGCCAGACAGGCACTTGAGCATAACTTTCTTGAATATACCGAATTATTCTTTTTTCTGTTGGTCGCAATGACATATATCAGCGCGATGATAGAACGCGGTGTGTTTGATGCGCTTCATTATGAGCTGGTCTCAAGAAATTTTAGTTATCGTCAGCTTTTTTGGATTACAGGTACTCTGGCATTTTTTATTTCGCCCATCGCAGATAATCTGACCACTACTTTGATTATGTGTACGGTAATTTTGACTATCGGC
>DAOWHF010000308.1:0-4186 GCA_030641565.1 Methylomarinum sp. | reverse complement strand
TGGTTTTCTCATGTGGTGTTTTGTAACCTATAGCGGAATGTATTCTTTTGTAGTTATAAAACCGAATATAACAGTCCACAGTAATAAATGGGGTTAATAAATGGGGTCAGGTTAACTTTAATTTAATATTAACCTGCCCCCGATTATATTAACCCCGATTATATATGGCCAGATTACCAAAAATAGTAGTTCCGAACCAACAAGCTCTGCATATTATGCACCGGGGCAATTAAAATAAGTTGTATTTTTTTGGGATTATATATATGCTTATACGTATATTATGACGGGGTAGATTATGTCACCAGCTCAGTTTTTTAAATGTTTGTCCGATGATACGCGCTTGCGCTGTATTACGTTGTTGCAGAAAGAAGGCAAGCTTTGTGTTTGTGAATTAACCACTGCACTGGCTTTGTCGCAGCCTAAAATATCAAGGCATCTGGCTTCCTTGCGTCAATGTGAGTTGTTATTGGACAGCCGTGAAGGTCAATGGGTTTATTATCAGATTAACCCTAAGTTACCTGATTGGACTTTTCCGCTGCTTAACCATGCATTGGCTGCGGTTGAATCGACAGAAAGCTTTAATATTGACTTGCAACGTTTGCAGCAAATGGAAAATCGGCCTGATATGGCTATCTGTTGCTAACAATTTGATAAAAATATATGCTTATTCGCATATCACTTTAACTTTATAGGCGTGATAATGAAAAGATTACACATACATCTCTCAGTAGAGAATCTTAAACAAAATATTGAGTTTTACAGCACCATGTTTGGTGCTAAACCGACTGTACAACATGATGATTATGCTAAATGGATGTTGGATGATCCACGTGTTAATTTTGCGATTTCAAATCGTAGCGCACAGACTGGACTCGATCATCTTGGAATTCAGGCTGAAAATGATCAGGAGCTACAGGCCATAAAACAGTGTCTCGATGCAACACAAAGTCCAATAGAAACTCAGGAAGAAGCAGCATGTTGTTATACACGTTCAGATAAACACTGGGTTACAGACCCACAAGGTATTGCCTGGGAATCTTTTCATTCATTAAACGAGATACCAACCTTTAATGATCAAAAAGCATCTTCAGATGGGGAGAATCCATTTGCTTGTTGTCCTGCACCAAAAGAACAGATAGAGCCTAAAAAATCATCGTGTTGTGGATAATTAAAGCTCAGGAAATTATAAAGATATTACCTGAATCCATGGTTTTTATGTGAATTTAGGTGTTACAAGTTAATTAAAAAATTAGGATTATCATGTTAAATGTTTTTGTTATCTGTACCGGCAATTCTTGTCGTAGTGTTATGGGTGAAGCTTTATTCAATCATTTGGGGCAGGGGCGTATTAAAGCTTTTTCTGCGGGTAGTCATCCTATAGGTAGAATAAATGCAGGTGCATTGGCTACATTGCAACGCCATGATTTACCGGTTGAAGGCTATAAAAGCCAGTCTTGGGAAGACTTTGAAGACCAGACTATGGATGTTGTTCTTACCGTTTGTGACAACGCGGCTGGCGAAACCTGTCCTGTTTATTTGAGTAAAGCAGTTCAAGCGCATTGGGGGGTATTTGACCCTGGTCATGTTGAAGGCTCGGAAGAAGAAAAAATTGCAGCTTTTGAAGAAGCATTTGGAATATTGACGTTACGTGTCCAAAAAATGCTGGCGTTGCCTTTAGAAACAATGTCTCCTGAAGAAATGGCTGTTGAACTTAACAGTATTGGCAAACTGACTGCTTAAGCCAGCGAGGATAAAAACATGACTGAAAAACAACATGACATGGGCGTTTTCGAGCGTTATCTAACAGTGTGGGTAGGATTGTGTATAGGCGCAGGTATTCTGTTAGGGGCTTATGCACCGGAATTTGCTAAAACCTTAGATGGCATGAGTATTAATGTTAATGATGCCCCTGTTGTATCTATTCCTATCGCCGTTTGTTTGTTTTTTATGATGTATCCGATCATGGTGAAAATTGATTTTGCCGAGGTAGTAAAAGCGGGTAAAAGTATTAAACCTGTGACGCTGACCTTAATTGTCAACTGGGCTATCAAGCCTTTTACCATGTATGCCATTGCATATTTTTTTCTGGGTATGCTGTTTCAACAGCTAATCGGAACTGATGCGGTTGATTTGGTTAAAATGCCGTTTGGTTTGGATTTGTCCGTTGGTAGTCACTATGGTTCTGGTACGGTAGTGATGCAAGAAGGCGTAAAAATGCTGTCGGTGCCGTTGTGGCGTAGCTATCTTGCTGGTTGTATTTTGCTGGGCGTGGCACCTTGTACTGCAATGGTGCTGGTCTGGGGCTATTTAGCCAAAGGCAATGCCGGGCATACGTTAGTGATGGTCGCCATCAACTCTCTGATCATGTTGTTATTGTATGGAGTAATTGGTGGATTCTTGTTAGGTATTGGTCAATTACCTGTGCCTTGGCAGGCTTTGTTACTCTCCATTTGTATTTATGTTGCGCTGCCTTTATTTGCAGGATACTTTTCCAGAAAATGGGTTATTGCAGTTAAAGGCCTGGATTGGTTTGAACAGAAGTTTTTGCATATCTTGACGCCAATCACCATTATTGCCTTGTTACTAACGCTGATCTTGCTGTTCTCATTTAAAGGTGACGTGATTATTGAAAATCCATTAACTATTTTGTGGATTGCTATTCCATTAACTTTGCAGACGCTGTTGATTTTTGCGGTAACCTATGTGGCTGCAAAATTTTGGGGTTTTTCTTACGAAAACGCAGCACCTTCTGCGTTAATCGGAGCTTCTAATCATTTTGAAGTAGCTATTGCCACGGCCGTGATGTTGTTCGGACTGTCATCAGGTGCTGCTTTGGCAACTGTTGTTGGTGTGCTTATTGAAGTGCCATTAATGCTGGCATTGGTGGGATTTTGTAATAGAACAAAAAATTGGTTTCCGAGTTAAACAGGTTAGCGGACTTCAGTCCGCTTTAAATGATATCCCCGTATCATCATGGCAGTGTGAAATCTGCCTTTCAAAGGCTGATTTTATATAGTGGTTAATTTGCCGGATAAAGCTTTTGATTACTTATTCTCATAAGGCTATTTGTTATAAGTTATAATTAACGGTTATTTTAGATTAACCATAAGATTCACCAGAATGTCCGAATTACTTTCAGAAATGCGACGTCGTCGCACCTTCGCAATAATATCTCATCCTGACGCAGGAAAGACCACAATTACCGAAAAACTATTGCTTTTCGGTGGTGCTATTCAGCTTGCCGGTTCTGTAAAAGGCCGTAAGGCAGCGCGTCATGCTACGTCTGATTGGATGGAAATGGAAAAAGAACGAGGGATTTCGGTAACAACCTCGGTGATGCAGTTTGAGCATAATGACTGTGTTCTTAATCTGCTGGATACACCAGGGCATGAGGATTTCTCTGAAGATACCTACAGAACCTTAACGGCAGTGGATTCAGCTTTAATGGTGATTGACGTTGCTAAAGGGGTAGAGAACCGAACCATTAAGTTAATGGAAGTGTGTCGATTAAGAACGACCCCTATTTTAACGTTTATTAATAAACTGGATAGGGAAGGTAAAGACCCTATCGAATTGTTGGATGAAGTTGAAACTATTTTAGATATTAAATGTGCTCCGATGACTTGGCCTATCGGTATGGGCAAACGCTTTAAAGGGGTTTATCACCTTTATAAAAATGAAGTGCTGTTATTTAGTGCGCAACATGCTGGAAAAATTGTTGAAGCAGAAGTAATTAAAGGGCTTGATAATCCTAAGCTGGATGAATTGCTGGGTGATCAGGCGGAAGAGCTGAGAGAAGAGATTGAATTAGTTCAAGGTGCAAGCCATGAATTTGATTTAGATGATTATTTAAAAGGTGAGTTGACGCCTGTATTTTTTGGTTCTGCAATTAATAACTTTGGCATTATTGAGTTATTAGATGCATTTGCTGAATATGCACCATCACCTAAGCCTCGGATGGCTGAACAACGTGAAGTTTCACCTGAAGAAGCTAAATTTTCTGGTTTTATCTTTAAAGTGCAAGCCAATATGGACCCCTCTCATCGAGATAGAATTGCTTTTTTGCGGGTTTGTTCGGGTGTTTTTGATAAAGGTATGAAAGTAAACCATGTGCGCTTAGGAAAGAATATTCAGGTAAGTAATGCGATTACCTTTCAGGCTGATTCACGTAAAAGTGTAGAGGTTG
>DAOWHF010000055.1:0-3337 GCA_030641565.1 Methylomarinum sp. | reverse complement strand
GAGGAGGTAATCAAACCATGGCCAAGTAACACACCAATTTGCACAAGAGTTTCTACCAAGGTGATGTTCAAAATGCCAACGCAAATGTCGCCTTGCCCAAACTGGGTCTAGGTGGGCTTTACGATGTTTGTAATAATATAGGGCTAAAGACACATATACTGCACTGGTAAATGAAGGAACTATTAAGAACATCGGCACGTGCAGTAATACAATACTGGCTAACACAACTAGTTCTTTGCTTTGAGTATTCCAGGTTTTTAAGTTCAACTTTTGATACCCCGGATCAAGCATTCCGTTACGGGCACTGATAACATGATGTTCTTGCAAATGATAAGCCCAAAAACTATGCTTTTTTCTCCCAAGAGCATGGAGAATATACTTGTGTATCAGCCATTCACCGGCATTGGCATATAATAAACCTAGAAAGAATTGAACGATTAAAGTGAGCATTAGATATTGAAAGATTTTTTGGCAGTGAATTATCTTGGCAGTATTAAAAATTATTTACAAGAAAACAGTTTATTATCTCCGTGATACAGCAATTGCTGAGGAACGAATTACATCATGGGTGGTGTGTAGTAGAACAACGCAGGAACAGTTGTCGAGGAGCAGTTGCCTAGCGCATCTTTCGCGCGCCTGATGCGTTTCCTATGTTATTACCTTAACTTAAGGAACCTCTGATCAAGTCATGAACTCGTACCTTATGCCCAGAATATCCAGCTTCTGCGTTAAAAACCTTCGCAATAGCCTGCTATTACGTGCAATTTTTGCCTTGAATCTGAATATTATGAGCATAATCTACTTCGTCCAGACTTAATCAGAGGCTCCTTAATGGCATTGCTGATAGGCCCTTTATTTTCTACAGCAACCTTTGGATTCACCTTTTAACAGGGATTCTTGAATAGGAGGGCAGGGGACATTGCCAAAAGAGCAAAAAACACAGCAATCATCTGCGTTGGGTTTTAATAGACATCCGCAGCCTTTGCAATCGTAAAAAAATTGGCATGCATTAGTCGGCATGGTTTCTAATTCTTTGTGACCGCAGTTTGGACAAGTAATGGTTGATTGTAATTGAGGTTCAGCTGATGAGGTCATTTAGCTTACTCCGGTTGTGCCTGCTAGGCTAGGGTGTTGGTTCCCATCATCATAACTCATAGTTTAATTTCTAATCGAGTGATTTTATTTTCCATATCAGCCGCAGGCACAGTGCAGCATAATAAAATCTCATTATGGTTTAAAGGTGTGTCGATTTCTTGTAGGTAAGACACGGTTCCTTGTAGCAACTTGGCCTTACATGCACCGCATTGACCGCTACGGCAACCATATTCTGGGGTCAGTCCATGGGCTTCTGCAAACTCTAATAAGTTGCCATCAGCTTTTGACCAGGCTTGTTCGAGCTGTGAGTCAGTAAATGTGACGATAGCTTCGTTGGCAGCCGGAAGTTGTGGGGTAAGGTTTTTATCTCGTATTAATGAGGCCGGGCCAAATGCTTCGGCAAAAATATGCGAATCACTAACACCCAACGCTCTAAGGCTGTTGTATTGGCTTTGCATAAAACTGTTGGGTCCGCATAGATAAACATCATAATCTTCTGCTGGTAATAGCGTCTGCAACCATTGTTTAGAAATACGACCTATATGCTGGTAGTCAATACCTGCTTGTAAGTGTGGCTCTGGTTGACTCAAGGCCCATAAGATACGGATATAACCTGCTGAGTTATCAGCGATTTCATTGAGTTCAGCATAAAAGGCGCGTTGCGTATTGTTTCGCGCTGAGCAAATCAGCGTTATAGGTTGGATTGAGCGAGTTCGTATAGCTTCCTGCAAGGTATGTCTAGCTATGGCAATCATCGGTGTAATACCAATACCCGCAGCTATCAACACCGCTGGACGCTTGCGTGATGCATCGAAGGTAAAAGATCCTGTTGGGGCTTTAGCATTAATAACACTGTCCACCCTTATTTGCTGATGCATAAAACTAGAAAACACACCGGAAGGTGTATCATTATTACCTTGCTCGTGTTTAATGCTGATTCTAAAGAGGGCATCACCAGGTGCACTGGATACTGTGTAGGTTCTAATGTGCTCCTTACCCTCTATTTCGGTCTTCAGAGTTAAAAACTGACCCGCTTTAAAATGAGGTTTTTGATCTGCCGGTGCTTGTAGATAAAAGGATTTGATTACACTACTTTCTTCGACAATTTTAATGAGCTGATATGGCTGCCAGGTATTGCTTAGACTTTTTGCTTTTTTTGCCGCATCGGCTTCTTTCCAGCTACCGGTTAGTTCAGTATTGGGTGAATAGTCTTGTAAATTCCAGCGTAATGGCAGTACGTTTTTAAGCCAGCGACCATGATCAATGTGGAATCGCCAGAGTCTTTCTGCCCCTGTGAAAAACTGAGTATCTGGTGAGTCCCATAAGATTTCTACTGTGCCAGTCAGTGTGAGTAAGTGACCGTGAGTGAAGTCAATAAACAGTAATCCTGCTTTGGCGTTTTCCAAAAAATTGCCCAACGTGTTGAAATGAAAATTGCCTAGATAGTCAGGAATGGTGAGTGACTGTGCATCATCCACTCTAATAAAACCTGGCTTCCCTCCGCGATGAGAGACATCAGCACCTTCACTGGCGGTATGGCTGCCATTGGCAACATAGCTGGCGACAAAAAAGGTATCGCTATTGCTGATTAAATCGATTGCTTGTTGGTCAAATTCGGTTAAATCTTTATAGACCACTGGAGCCATAGATAATGGATCTATGCTGTGTAGTTCGCGATGCTGGATATATTGCGGACAATTACCAAATGCTTGATTTACTGCTAGCTCTACACCCTTATCAGAGGCATGGCTGATAGATGTTGATAAGCGATTTCTGCGACGGCTTTCTAGTTCTATGCCTAGTAAGCCTAATCTGTTGCCAGTGATTAAAGATTCGTTTAATGGATCACCTGTTACAGGTGTGGCGTTAATTTGCAGGTGCTTATTGTCCGTGGAGGTAATAAATCCCGGTTGATTAAATAATATGGATGCCCACGGCCACCCTTGCTGATCGGCATGAGCAACAAAAACAAAAGGTAATTGCGCGTAAAAATCTCTATGCTGATCAGGCATAAAATCACGAATAACCTGACGACCAAAGCGTTCCATTTTGTCGCGTACACCCAAGCGTTGCTGGATTTTTTGTTCACCACGATGGAAAGGTGATTCAATCACTTTGCTCATATCATGTACCTCGCTGTGTTAGTTGGTGGATGTTGGCGCGTTTTTATAAAATCAACTTAACGTTGTTAAGCCCTCCCCAGCAAGGTAGGACTTTTAAGAGCTTGTCTATACTTTTTACG
>DAOWHF010000263.1:0-2547 GCA_030641565.1 Methylomarinum sp. | reverse complement strand
TCAAAGGCATGAGGGTTATTGGCTATCAGGTGATTGGCTACTTTTAGTATGCGTCCGGTCGAACGGTAGTTTTGTTCCAGTTTTATGACTTGCAGACGAGAATAATCTTTTTCTAATTGCGCCAGATTTTCCGGCTGGGCTCCACGCCAGGCATAAATTGACTGGTCATCATCTCCCACCACGGTAAAGCGACCTAAATTACCTGCTAATAATTTAACCAATTGGTATTGGGTAATGTTGGTGTCTTGATATTCATCAACTAGCATATAACGGATTTTATTCTGCCATTTTTCTAAAATCTCGGGATGCTGTTGAAATAATAAAACAGGCAGTAAAATTAAGTCATCAAAATCGGCGGCGTTATAGGCCTTTAAATTACGGGTAAAGTCAGCGTAAATGTGGGCTGTTAGAAGATCATCTTCTGTCGCATTGCTAATCGCACGTTCAGGGGTAATGAAGGCATTTTTCCAATCACTGATTTGTTTGCTGTATATCTCAACCGCATCAATATCGTAATTGCTGGAACTGTGGGCAATTAAATTACGCAATAAAGTCAGTTTGTCTTGCTCATCAAACAGCGTCAGCCCTGATTTATACCCTAAGGCTTTATGTTCTTTGCGCAGTATATCCAAGCCAAGCGAGTGAAAGGTAGAGACCCGTAAACCTTTACTTTGCGCGGAATCCAGCAATTTATTAACGCGTTCTTTCATTTCCCGCGCGGCTTTATTGGTAAAGGTGAGTGCCGCAATATAACGCGCAGGTGTGCCTTGTTGAATTAAATAGGCGATTTTTTCAGTAATCACCCGGGTTTTACCACTGCCCGCACCGGCTAAAACCAGTAAAGGATGATCAATGGTTTTGACAGCCGCTTGTTGTTGAGGGTTTAGTTTTACCATGTATTGTTAGTGCTTGATGTTTTGATAATGAATGTAGCCTTGATGAAACGAAGTGGAATCAAGGACTTTTAGTACCAAGATTGTTCTTAGCTATCCGTATTACGCTCTCCGTAGCCAGTTATTTCGGTAGAATTAATCTCCTGCCCCCAGTTTGCAGCTAATTGTTCATGTTTAACAAATGTATGGAAAGATGAGAAAGGCCAGTCAGCAACAGAATTTACCCAACCATGTTTCGCGGGGTTGTAATGTATATAGTTAATATGTTGCGTTAAATCATCTCGGTCCCGTATTGTGTGTTCCCAGTACCGTCGTTGCCAAATGTTATATTCACCGTGTTTGATTTTATAACAATTTTCAGCTTCTTTTTTTAAGGTGCGAGTAAACCGGCTTTTTATTGCTTTCCATCTGGCAGGGTAGTCTTGATCGTTTTCAGGTAATTGCCAAATACAGTGCAAATGCTCGGGCCATATCACTATAGCAATAATTGTATAAGGCTTTTGCCTTTGTACAAAAGCAAATGATTCTCGTAATAAGTCAATAGAATCAGTTAAAACGGTTGATTGTCGGTTTTTAAGGTTAACAGTAAAGAAATAGGTGCCGCCTTTTGTAAAGTTACGTCTATAACAAAGAGGTTGGATAACCATTAAATAACTTGCTGTATTCAACATCAGGACTATGCATAACGATGGACTATTTTCAGCAAGATGAACTACGCATTAGATGAATAAAGGCAAGTTGATTGCCAAGTTATAAAAATTTGATAGTCATCTGCTTTTACTTTTACCCTGCTATTTCAAGCTGGCTGACCCCATCGGTTTGTTATGCATTTGACTCACCTACCTCATCCGCAAACTCACTTTCTTTCAAGTCTGAAAAATCTTCTGGATAGAAGTTGTGAGATCTCTTGAATTCACCTTTTCTTTTTAGGTAGTTAACGAAATCAGTTAAAACAGAAAAACGCTGCTCATCAACTATAACGGCCCTATCCTTAATAGTAACGAACCCTTCATTCTTGAGCTCTTCCAACATCTCCTTTTCACTTTTTCTTAGCCAGCGTATAGACCTAAGCTTTTCCTTGGACGCTTCGCTCTCATTAGATAAATAGGACAGTCTAGACTCAGATTTCATTATTGAATGGTATTTCCTAACTACTTCTGCATCATGATTCAAGTAATAGTCAAAAAAGAAGCTATCCTTGTCTGTCACTTTGTCGCTGTCATACTCCTTGAACGTTTTAAGTAGACGCACTTTCCTTCTTTTTTCCTTAATAGAGTCAAGCTTTTCAGAAGAAACTATAAGTCCAATCATTAGAAATAGAAAAATAAATCCATAAGAAAATAATCTGGTTAGATTTGTATATAAACCACCGCCAAAGGTGATTTCAAGGAAAGAAAGTTTATTTGCCGATGAGAAGTCCCTAAATACATCTATAGAACTAACGGTTGCAACTTTACCAAATGATTTTATATAAGGTTTTTTCCCAAGCTCGTGGAGCACAAGAGTTTTTAGCTCGAAGTATTCACTGGGCTCCAATATTACATTTGAAAACTGCACCTTATTGTCGGGGTTTGTTTTTATCAGGAATTTTTCCTTTAAATAATCGTTGCTTGCATTTAGCAATGTTTGATCATCTGCGAGTTTTCAATCAATT
>DAOWHF010000182.1:0-4096 GCA_030641565.1 Methylomarinum sp. | reverse complement strand
TCAGCATGCGCGAAAGGCGTTACCTAAATCTGATTCCTCAACACACTGATTTCAGCTGTGGAGCTGCTGCCTTAGCGACTATTCTTAAATACGCATATGATCAAGACATTACTGAACGTAAAGTATTACTGGATTTATTCAAAATAAGCGACCCCAATTTAGTCCGTAGAAGAGGCTTCTCGCTACTGGATATGAAACGATATGTGCAATCGATAGGTATGCGCGGACGTGGCTACCAATTGTCTACCAATAAACTCGAACAAATTAAAGTGCCTACTATCGTATTAATGGATTTAAAAGGCTATAAGCATTTTGTGGTACTAAAAAAAGTAATTGGTAACCAGGTTTATATAGCCGACCCAACCCTAGGTAACAAAATTTATGATTTAAAAGACTTTGCAAGTATGTGGAACGGTGTTGTATTTGCCATTATTGGCTCTGGATATAATCGCAATACTGTTTTATTAAAGCCTGAACCACAATTGACAGCTAGAAAACTGATGCCAACTCACCGCACATTAACTAATGCTGAGTTATTGGATTTTGGTTTTGCAAATGCTGATCTATACAAATTTTGATTGGGATAATTAGATGCTAACATTCAATCAAAAAAAGACCTGTAGGAATATTAGCCGGATATTATTAACTGTGAGTCTTTCTATAGAGGCAACACCTCTACTAGCGGAGTTTCCAGATGTAGGCGTTTTTGCCAATGCAGTCGAATTGGATGACAGCGAACTGGAGCAGATGCGGGGGAAATTTGTCAGTACAGGACAAATTTCATACTTTGGTCTCGAGATGCAAACTCAATGGCAAACAGGCTCGGGTGATGTTTTGTCCGCTGGAATGAAAATGGATGTGAACTTTCCTAATGCAGAGAATTCTAAACCTGTCGTCAATCTCTCTCCCACTGTTTCCATTGTCACTGCGCCTGAAAAAGTGGATGAACCAGACTTCAAGATTCCTGTTCAACCCGGCCTCACCCCAGGCCCTGATTTAAAAGTCAGCAGTAATGGTTTAAACAATGTGGTAGGGGTGGTGCAGAGTATTCAGGCTGGAGGGGATGAAAATCAGATTAATAATAGTATTGAAATGGATGTTGTTATCGAGTCTACATCTAGCAATAATACAACATCAGCAGCATTGAGCCTCACGCCGTTTTCCGCTCAAGAGACCACTGACGATGGATCCTTGGCTCTAGCTGGTGTTAGCGAAAACAGTATCCAAGTCTATACTTATGTCCCTAATCAGGGTGAAATTATTCAGCGCATTAGCGGTGCAAATTCTGCTGGTGGTCAAATTATGCAAAGTTCCCGAGTTATAGGTAATGAGCACAGAATTGTAAACACCATGACAATTTCGGCCAATTTTAGTGCAGCCAGCAGATCAGTGAATAACGACTCAATGCAGCTAAATTACAATAATTTTTTCTGATTAGTTATACTTCGCACGGCCGCCTTTTGGGTTGTCTATTGGCAGGTTTTTTCTGATATCTGTGTTGCCAACAGGGACGTAGGTAAGGCAATAACAGTTCCTCGGCAACTACTCCTGCGTTGCTCTACTACATGCCATCCATGGCATTATGCATTATTTGCATTCGCCACATCCAGGTGGTTTGGACGTTAGCAGGATGCAGAAGCTTTACCGAAATAGTTTCGTAGCCTTGCTCCCAATAAAACTAATTCGATATAAAAATAGAGAACATTGCTTGTTGTGATGTAAATGATTGATTTGTGAGTATTTATTTTCAATTAACATGCTTGTTTGAGTAGCCATGTAAGTATTTCTACTTATTGCTTATCTTTTTTAGAAAAGGAACAATGAAGCTGCTATACTCAAAGGATGGATATGAAAATAATAATAAATTCAATTTTCCCTGGAATGGTGCTCATTTGCTCCTCTGCAATAGCTGGTGAAACAGCGAAGCCTGCAACCGAAGTGCTTGAGTTACGGAATCAACTTGAGGGGCTAAAAGCAAGTTATATCCGGCAAGCCAAGATCATCAATATGCTTGAAAGCCGGCTGAAACAGCTCGAAGGCGGCAGGCAGCCAATTGCCGCCAAACAGTCCGTCCCAAAACAACAAACAGTTGCTAAATCTACAGTAGCGAAAGCGCAAGCTCAACAATCAACTCAAGCACGAGCCGCAGTAAAAGAAGAAAAAGTTGTTAAAGAAGCGCCACGCAATTCAAGTTTTACTGCTGTATTAGGGGAAGAACATGCCTTGTTCGATAACCGTTTTACTTTTGAAGTTGGAGCGACTTATTCCCGATTCAATAGGGCTCAGATCAACTTAAGTGGCTTTCTGGTTCTGGACGCTATCTTCCTTGGCTCAATCAGCGTCGATGAAACTGAATCGGATGTAGTGACCACCGACCTTACTGCCCGTTACGGCATCACCGACCGGTTGCAAGCTGATTTTAATGCGCCTTTCCTCTACCGCACTACCAACTATTTTAAGGGCAATGTTGGAGGTGAAAGTGCAGGATCCGCTGAAGCTGATGTTTCTACCGGACCGGAACTGGGCGATGTTAATTTTGGGGTTTCTTATCAAATTCTTCCAGAAAGTGCAGATTTACCTGATATAGTCTGGAATGTCAGAGTCAAAGCGCCTACGGGTTCAGATCCCTATGGAATCGGCACAGTGGAGCTTGAAAATGGGCTAATCGTTCCTGAATCCTTACCTAGCGGTAATGGTGTTTGGGCGATGTCTTCGGGATTTTCATTCGTTAAAACAGTCGATCCAGCGGTTATATTTGCCAATATCAATTTCTTTCATAATTTTGAAACCGATTTCGACAATATTGGTGGTAATACTCCAGCCCCTGGTTCAATTGCTTTAGGTAATGCCTATCAATATGGCCTGGGTATGGCGTTTGCGCTGAATGAGCGGCTCAGTATGAATTTTTCCTTTACTCAGCGCTTTAGCGACAAGGCGAAAATAAAAGTTGAAGGCGGAGAGTGGGGTTCAATTATCGGTAGCAACGCCAATGTCGCTTCACTGAACATGGGGATGACATTTGCCTTGTCCCAGCATTTAACAATGGTGACTAATCTGGGCGTAGGATTAACGTCAGATGCGCCAGATGTTCAGCTAGGGGTTAAATTCCCATATCGATTTTAGTAAGACATTTCCCATTGGAAATATTTAGAAATTGATAATGTTTTAGTTACTTAGACACACTTTTATCGTCTGGATATTGTTTTTAACATTCGACTGTAATTGTAAGTATTTTCTCCAAATTAAGAGTCAGAAACGAGACAGTGACTTTTGAGATGAAAAATTATCATAGCGAGGATTATTTTATGGTTCAGGCATATGAATAAAGATAACCAAGTTCCTGATTACGTTTTTTCTCAACGGGAGGAGGCTCAGTTAGTAATATCAAGTAATGATATCGCCAAGATGAGTCCGACAGAGATACAGAAACTGGCGCAGGAATTTCAAGTTTACCAAGTGGAGTTGGAAAGGCAGAATGCAGCTTTACAAAAGACTCAATTGCAACTGCTGGCGACTAAATATCGATACCAAAAATTATATGATGGTGCACCAATAAGCTTTTTTACTCTAAATAAGCAAGGCTATGTAACAGATGCCAACCAAGCTGCTTGCGAACTGCTTGCTTTTTCTAAAATTCAGTTGCAAGGAACAAAACAGGTTAAATATATTCATACTGAGGATCAGAGTCGTTTTCATTTGTTTTTTAAACAGCTTTTAAAGACGATTAAAAAACAGCGTATAGAAATTCGAGCCAAACAATCAAATGGCAAGTTTATTGATGTGGCCTGCCAAGGGGCTTGTAATTATACAAAAGAATCCGAGATAGAAGTATTTTTGACGCTGCAAGATATTAGTGAACAGAAACGAGTAGAACAAGCCATTATTCAGCTTAATGAACAGTTGAAACAAAAAGTTAGCGTTCAAACCGAGGAGCTAGTCAGTAATAATAAACAGTTGCACGAAAAAATAAATGAAATTAAAAACTCTAGGCGCCAACTTGTTGCGCGTGAAGCTAAACTTAATTCTATTTTTAATGCTGCGGTGGAAGGCATTATAACCATTAATGAGAAAGGAATTATAGAATCAGCTAATAGTG
>DAOWHF010000196.1:0-5363 GCA_030641565.1 Methylomarinum sp. | reverse complement strand
CAAGCTCACTGTCAGCCGGACAATGTATCCGTATTATGACAGGCGCAAAGATTCCTGACGGTGTAGACACGGTTATCATGCAAGAACATGTAGAATTAAAACATCAATCCATTTCGATTGATAATAGACATAAGGCAGGACAAAATATTCGCTTAGCAGGTGAAGATATTCAACAGAATGAAACCATCTTACATGCTGGTAAATTTATCACCCCCGCTGACATTGGCTTAATCGCCTCTTTAGGTATTGCTGAAATTAAAGTCAGAAGAAAGCTAAAAGTTGCAATTGCCTCCACAGGCAATGAAGTCATTAGTATAGGTGATCAGCACACTGGAAACAGTTTATATGACAGCAATAGATACAGCTTATTTGCTGCGCTAGACCGCCCTGATATTAAAATAATTAATCTAGGCATCTTAGAAGATGATCCAGAGACATTATTAAAGCAATTTAAGCAAGCCAGTGAATATGCTGATTTAATTATTTCTTCCGGCGGCGTCTCAGTCGGTGATGCAGACCACACTAAAACCGCCCTCAAGCAATCTGGTCAGGTTGATTTCTGGAAAATAGCCATTAAACCCGGTAGACCGCTTGCCTTTGGACACATTGGTGACAGTGTATTTTTTGGCTTACCCGGCAACCCAGTTGCTGTAATGGTGACCTTTTTCCAGTTTGTACTCCCTGCATTAGAACAAATGTTAGGTATTAACGATAAAATAATTAACCCCAAGCTACAGGTTAAAACCACAGAAAACATCCGCAAAAAACCAGGGCGTACTGAAATTGTCAGGGGCATTCTACAGCAAACGAGCGATGGAACATTGAGCATTAAAACTACAGGAAAACAAGGTTCAGGCATCCTGAGCTCCATGAGTTTAGCCAATGCATTTATTATTCTTGAACATGACAGAAAATCTGTAAAAACCGGGGAAACTGTCACTGTCCAACCTTTTGTTGGTTTATTCTAAACATAAAATTTATGACAGAAAAAAAAAACCAAGTTAATTGCAATAACTGTAGCCTGGATAATATTTGTTTTCCTCGCGGCTTGTCTCAACAAGAAATTAATAGTATCAGTCAGGTTATTAAACCGAAAAAAATACTACAGCGAGGCGAATATCTTTTTCGTGAAGAGGATACTTTTAAAGGGGTACTCGCAATCAAATCAGGAACTGCTAAATTAGTGACTGATGACCATCATGGTAACGAACATATTTTAAACATTCTTCTACCGGGAGAACTGCTAGGGTTTGATGGCCTTTGTAATGACAAGTACCACTATTCAGCGGTTGCTTTGGAAACACTTAGTTTTTGTGAGTTACCCGCTCAAAACATGGAGGAAATTTTTCAAAATGTCCCTACGCTAACCAGAGAACTTTTTCGTCACAGTGGCGAAAAAATGAATATGGATAAGGCATTAATTGTTTTAAGCAAAAGACCCGCAGAAGAACGATTAGCCCACTTTTTAATTAGTCTATCTGACAGACTAAAAAAAAGAGGCTTTTCTGAATTTGAATTCACCTTATCTTTAACGCGCCAAGAGATAGGAAACCACTTAGGCTTAGCATTGGAAACCATCAGTCGCTTGCTAAAGAAGTTTCAGCAAGAAGAGCTCATTAGCGTTAACAGCAAACAAATAAAACTCCAAGACATCCCTAGATTACGAGCTGTTTTTGCTTATACTGAAAGCTCGTAACCAGAACACTAATTGAATTATTGCACCCTGTATCTATACTTCGCACGGTCACGGATGCGGTTTTCTATCGGTTGATTTTTGTCGATAGACTGCGTTGCTAAAACAGTTACGTAGCTTGCTATGGTCGCAACCAGCTCCTGCTTCAAGCGACACTTGCACATCCATGTGCTTCGCGCCTGTTTTAGCGCCTCGGCAACTGCTCCATGCGTTGCTCTACCTCCTGCATCCATGCAGTCGTTGCTATCAACAAAAATCAACTCACTAATAAACTCCTAAACTCCGCATCCTTGACCGCGCGAAGTATATCAATTTAATTTCTTTAAATATTTTTTCAAAATCTCTGCTGAAGCGCGCTGATAAGATGCATTATTCAGCTTTACCCAAAGATTAGTCACAAAATACCCATAAGGCATCTTGGGGCCTCGCTTTGAATAAGGTGTTTGATAAAATGCTGTCGCCGCATTTTGATGATGCTCTATATGATTGGCCAACCCAATCAATGCATACTCGGTAACACTGGACTGATTTACCCAGGCTAAAACATTTCCCGACTTTCCCTGCTCCAGCCCCCAATGCTGATAATAATTAATGGTTTCCAGTAGGCGTACGCCGGATAATGCCTGATAAAGAAAAATAAAAGCAGCTGCCCAGCCAAAAACCACGAGTATCAATATAACTAATGCAAATTCAACAATCAAACCCTGTAATACTGAGTTAGCGAGCATTTTGTAATGATACAAAGGGGCCTTTGTCAGTCCTAAGCGTTGTAGCTCAGAATTCCAGGCATATTTAAAATGATCAAGAGTTACTCTTTTCCAGTAAGCATTAAAACTTTCATCTAAACGCGCTGTCGCTATATCTTCTGGTGTTGCCACACTGAGATGGTGCCCACGCAAATGCGCGATGACGAAATGTTCATAACACACGGTATATAACAATAATCGACCCAAAACACGCTGATGAAATTGATGTCTATGTATTAATTCATGAGCCACAATAATCGCAGAGCTACCTGAAGTCGTACCGACTAAAATCCTCATAACCATCAGATTAACTAAAGATGTTGCAACGTCATATGCCGAACCCCATTGCAATTGACTCGCATAGATGAGTAATAAGCTAATGATTAAAAATTGTAGAAAGGCTAAGACATATAAAATGGCATCATAAAACCAGCCAGAAACAACTCGTTTTTGCTTATCTGGGTTGATTTTCGGGCTCAGCCAGTCAGCAAAAATCAGCAACCAGAGTGGGATTGTCCAGGCCAGTGCATCAATAGCATTATGTGGACCTGTATATAAAAACCAGACGACACATGCAGGAAAAATAAAACTGGATAAATATTTTAAATGATCAGTCATTACCGGTTTTGTTCAATAAGGTTGAACTGTAATTAACATGTAATGTCATTATATCTTTATCCTATTTACTTTTTGAATATAGAAATCATTTAATATCTACACTGCGTCAATGCCAAGTATATCAGCCGATTATATATAATGGAGACAGGAATATGAAAACAACAGCCTTTTTATCTATTCTGTTATTACTCATCAGCACAAATCAAGCCTTTGCTTATGGCAGTAGCAGCAGTAAAAAATCATGTAAAAAACCCCAATTCAGTCAATTTAACCCCAAACATCTAGCAACCATTAGCTCTGGATCTACGTTTGATTTTATT
Source organism: Methylomarinum sp. (assembly GCA_030641565.1). Taxonomy (GTDB): domain Bacteria; phylum Pseudomonadota; class Gammaproteobacteria; order Methylococcales; family Methylomonadaceae; genus QPIN01. The sequence continues at coordinate 1,986 of DAOWHF010000196.1, read as the reverse complement.
GCTTCTGCCAACACAATACCGGATAGTATTGAGGTTAAAATAAAAAACCAACCGCTTGCAATTCAAGTAAACAAAGAAAGTAATCACTATCGCATCAGAGGAAAATTACCGACAGACCTTAAAACCAGCTATGCGCGTATCGCTATCCAAGCATTTGCAGCAAAGAAATGTCGCGGAAATGGAGGTTGGTTAGTCAATATTTCTGAAGAATAAAACTCATTAGAAAAATTTATAACGTAAATAAGCAATCGGTAAACTCAATTTAAATCTTTCACCCACAAATCGTAATGAGGCATAGCCACTATAAATTCGTCGCCAATGCTGATCCAATACTTTAACATCACCCGTGCGCTTTAATACATCATCCATATATAACTGAATTGCTTTTTTTGCCAGAAAAGTATGACCAGATGCGTAATTATCAATAGTGATATGTAGATTGGCTATGCTTGGGTCTATCCCCCAATAATTCCATTCATCAACCAGGTGCATATAGCTTTTCCCCAAGCCACTTAATTCAATCGCCATATTCAAGCCCAATAATTCAGGAAAAAATGCCGTTGAGTGACAGGATAGAGCTAGCATATATGTCGGTAGATCAAAGGCACTGTTAACAAATCCTGAGTGCTTAATAAATTCTGCACTGTAGACTGAAGGAACTTGGATAGACAAACTATCCAGTAATTGTTGAAATATATAAGGGTGATTTTGCTCTAGTTGACCATTACCTATCTCATCACAATAAATACCAAATAGAATCTTACAAATTTCAGGGCTTATATGTTGCAATGCCAGACTGTTCTGTAACCAGCAACCATCTATTAATATCATCGGAGCTATCTGCTCTATACCCCAGATATAAGCTTCTTTGGATATTTTTGGTATACCTTGCAACGGTTGATAGGCACTGATTTCCGTCTGGTAAATATTTTCTATATAAGCATCAAATTGTTGATGGCTATAATGTTTAAAAGGTAGTGGGTTAAACAATGCGCTGAGTTGTAGCAATTTACCTGCTTTATCTTTAGCCATAGGCAAAACATCAGGAAATAAGTCGGCATTGACCAGATAGTAATAAAGCTCTCTATTCCTTAACTTTGCATAGTTCCTTTGCGGTTGGTCATGCGCTTGTGGAAGTATGGAAGTAACACGTTGTTCTGCTTCATCCTTACTGAATGTTGGTTTATCATTTAGCCCATCCGTTAACCAATTCTGCAAGACAAGTAGTTCAGCCTCATCAAAAACACCAAACATTGGCCCTTTAAAGCCAAATAATTTCAGTAATGGACTGTCCAATGGTTTTTGGCTATCCACATAGTCAGATTGTTTTAATGCTTGCAGCAATGCTTGACTGTTTTCTGGCATTCCAGCAAACCATTGTTCCAGAGATACGCCTTGCAACTGAATTTTATGATGGTGCCCAATCGCCGCCACTGTTTTCTGCTGAAACAGTTTAGCAACTGCCTGTTGGGGCGATAAGGATTGTGCCAGAGTATTGTTAAGCTGATCTCTACAACGCTGCATTTGCAACTGAAAAAGCCAAAAACCCTGTTGTATCCGTCGCCATAACAGCTGTTGTTGCTGAGGAAATAAATCCAGATAGTCGGCTATACATTCAGCTACCGGCGTTAACTGATTACCCACTGTTTGCTGGCGTTGCTTAAAAAAGGGAGATGGTAATTGCTGATCAGGAAAACAGATCTCAGTCAGCGTAGGCATCTGACAATAAGCCAATGTAAAACCAAGAAGTTCAGGGAATAACACTCGGGGAAATCGACTCAAGGCAAGCTGTGTTGTTGCAAAATCAAATATCTCAGGATTAATATCGGTTTGCTGGCTATAACCATGGCTGTGCAGGTCTGGTATTTTAGTCCCCGTACTCAGTAACAAAGCATTATATAAATCCCCTAACCCCAAACGACCTTTTTCTTTCTGTGTTAGCTGTAAATAAATAGACGTTAGCTGCACAGCGGTTATAGTCTGACT
>DAOWHF010000113.1:0-14541 GCA_030641565.1 Methylomarinum sp. | reverse complement strand
TGCTTGCGGCCCACTAAAGTTATAAAGGCCAGTGCTTTCCCAAAGGGCAATGAGGTTTTCCATAGAGAGTTTTTATTTTATTCAGGGAGAAAGGCTCAGCCATTTTAATGCTAATTAAATGACTGAGCTTGAGGGATATTAAAGTGTTATTAATGTATCGCCGACTGCAACGGCATCACCTTCTTTAACATTTAAGGCGCTAACAGTTCCGGAAATTTTAGAGCGTACTTCCGTTTCCATTTTCATCGCTTCCATTATTAATACAACATCACCTTGGGCAATGCTTGCTCCAGCAGTGACATTGATTTTTAATATATTTCCAGCCATTGGTGATTCCACAACTTTACCATTACTCGTTGATGGTGTGGATGTAGGGCTACCTGTTTGTTGTACGCTGATATTCGATCCACTAGGACCAACAGCAACATTGTAGTTTCTGCCATCGACATTAACCGAGTAGGTTTCAGTAGGCGTTGCAGCTGTTGATTTTTCGTTGCTTGCAGCGGCGAAGGCTTTTGGGTTTGGAGCAGGTTCAAAAGCTTCTGGCTTACCTCGATTAGCAATGAATTTCCAGCCAACTTGCGCGAAAAGGCCATTAATTAGGGCGTCTTCTTCTACGCTGTCAGCTAGGCTTATGCCTTCGGCCTGGGCTTTTTCTTCAACTTCAGCAATCAACTTGTGCATTTCTGGCTCAAGTAAATCAGCTGGGCGACAGGTAATTGCTTCTGCACCATCTAATACGCGCGCTTGTAATTCTTTATTTAGTGGTGCGGGTGCAGCCCCATATTCACCCTTTAAAACGCCGGCGGTTTCTTTGGTAATCGTTTTGTAGCGTTCACCAGCGATAACATTAAGTACCGCTTGTGTGCCGACGATTTGCGATGTTGGCGTTACTAAAGGTATAAAGCCTAAATCTTCACGCACTTTAGGTATCTCTTTTAGTACTTCATCAAATTTATCGGCTGCACCTTGTTCTTTTAGCTGGCTTTCCATGTTGGTTAACATGCCACCAGGGACTTGAGAAGTTAATATGCGGCTATCAACGCCTTTTAAGCTACCTTCATACTGTGCGTATTTCTTACGAGTTTCTCTGAAATAAGTCGCAATTCCTTCTAGTTTATTAATATCAAGCCCTGTATCACAGTCCTGACCTTCTAAACTAGCGACAATGGTTTCTGTGGGACTGTGGCCATAAGTCATGCTGAGCGAAGAAATTGCAGTGTCAACATTATCAATTCCTGCTTCTGCTGCTTTGATAATCGTTGGGACGCTTAACCCTGTGGTTGCATGGCAATGTAAATGAACAGGAATGCTGGTTGTCTGTTTTAATTTAGTCACTAATTCAAAGGCATCATAAGGCTTTAATAAACCGGCCATATCTTTGATACAGATAGAATGCGCCCCCATATCTTCAATTTTCTTGCCTTGCTCTACCCATGTATCAATAGTATGAACAGGGCTGGTGGTGTAAGAAATAGTACCTTGTGCATGCGCATCGGTATTAAGTACGGCTTTAACCGCTTGCTCAATGTTGCGCATATCATTCATGGCGTCAAAAATACGGAACACATCAATACCATTAACTGCACAACGCTCTACGAACTTGTCAACAACATCATCAGCATAATGACGATAACCTAAAATATTTTGACCACGAAACAGCATTTGCTGGGGTGTCTTTGGCATGGCAGCTTTTAATAGGCGTAATCTTTCCCAAGGGTCTTCTCCTAAGTATCTGATGCAAGAATCAAATGTGGCGCCACCCCATGATTCAATAGACCAGTAACCTATTTGGTCTAATTGTTCACAAATAGGAAGCATATCTTCAATGCGTAGGCGTGTAGCCAGGATTGATTGATGCGCATCTCGCAAGACAACTTCTGTTATGCCTAAGGGCTTTTTAACTTCTGCCATGTTTTTCTCCTGTGACCTTTTTGGGTCTGTCTTAATTAAGCTCACTTTGTGGGTTTGCTTTAAGGATCCTGAAATAGATTTGTTATTTATGTTTGTTACGGTATTGATGTACAGCAGCACTTATCGCTGCAATGACATTGGCATCAGTATGACTGGTAGATGCCGAAGAAGGTGTTATTACAATAGGTGTTTCTGGGAAGAAACGTTGTATGACAGCGGTCATGAAGTTGACCATCACTATCAGCAATGCAAGAAAGGCAAACACTATTGCCATGCCTATAAACATCAGCTCAATACCTGAGTTCATCATTTCATTCATGATTATTCTCTTTGAAACCATTAATTTGAGAATTATATCATAATTTTTTTTGATGCTATTTGATAGTAAATGCATTGTTACTTTTGGACTTGAATAAATGAATGATTGCAGGGTTATTGAGGATGGGGAGGATTAAACTTTGCAGAAAACAGTGCTGAGCGTAAAATAAAACGGTTAATAAAGAGGATTTTTAAATGGCAGATCATGAACGTACTGAGCAGCAATGGCGAGAAACATTAACCGAGGAACAGTTTAATGTTTGCCGAAATAAGGCAACTGAGAGAGCATTTACGGGCAAATACACCGATTGTAAAGACCAAGGTATCTATCATTGTGCTTGTTGTGGAGAGGCTTTATTTGATTCTGATAGTAAATACGACTCGGGTTCAGGCTGGCCCAGTTTTTGGTCAGAATTAAATGCTGAAAATACTCAGCAGATTCTGGATGAAAGCCATGGTATGAGACGAGTAGAAATTTCATGCAGGTCTTGTGGTGCTCATTTAGGGCATTTGTTTGAAGATGGTCCTAAGCCTACAGGCTTAAGATATTGTATTAATTCAGTTTCCTTGGAGTTGAAATAAAAACCATGACAGCAGCACAACAAGTAACAGATTTATTGAATTTTATTGATAACAGCCCCAGTCCTTTTCATGCGGTTAAACAGATAGTTGAGCAATTATATCTCTTTGGATTTAAGCTGCTAGATGAAACGCAGACATGGGACCTTAGAGAGGGGGGGCGCTACTATGTTATTCGAGATGATTCTTCGATTGTATTTTTTGTCTCGGGAGTTAATTCGTTAGAAAAAACGGGCTATAAAATTTTAGGTGCTCATACTGATTCTCCCGGATTACGGATTAAACCAAATCCTGTCAACAAAGAGAGTGGTTTGCTTCGGCTGGGTGTGGAAGTCTATGGTGGGCCAATTTTGGCGACATTTACTGACAGAGACTTAAGTTTAGCTGGGCGGATTAGTTATAAAACGCCTGAGGGCAGTATTGCGAGTCGGTTAGTTCATTTTCAAGAGCCATTGTTACGCTTGCCTAATTTGGCAATCCATATGAATCGAATGGTTAATGACGAGGGTTTGAAGCTACATAAGCAAAATGAACTGCCTTTAATTATATCAATGGCATTGGATGAGCAATTACCAGAGACTTATTTGCATGGCTTGTTAGAAAAGGCATCAGGGATTAAAGCTGAGCAGATTTTATCTTGGGAATTAAATGTTTATGATACTCAAAAAGGTGTGTTTTGGGGAGATCAGCAGCAATTTTATAGCAATAGTCAGCTAGATAATTTGGCTTCTTGTCATGCAGGGGTAAAGGCTATGCTGGATGAGGCTGTGTTGCAATCAGGAAATACCCTGGTTTGCGCCTTCTTTGATCATGAAGAGGTTGGTAGTGAGAGCACTAAAGGGGCAGATGGAAGTTTCTTGCCGGATATTCTTCAGCGAATTGCTTTAGCCCAAAATATGGATAAAGAAGCTTATCTTTGTGCCTTGGCAAATAGTTTTATGATTAGTGCTGATATGGCACATGCTTATCAACCCAACTTTCCTTCTGCTTATGAGCCAGAACATAAAGTAATGGTCAATAAAGGCCCTGTTATTAAATTGAACGCTAACCACCGTTACTCTTCCGAGAGCATTTCAGAGGCGATGTTTATTAACTGGTGTGAACAAAGTGCAGTGCCCTATCAAAAATATTCACATCGGACTGATATACCCTGTGGAAGCACTATTGGCCCGATGACATCAGCAAAATTAGGTGTTAGGACGGTGGATGTAGGTAACCCTATGTGGGCTATGCACAGCATCAGAGAAAGTGCTGGTGTGGATGATCATCTTGGTATAATTAAGGTGTTAAAATGTTTTTTTTTAGAAGCGTAGATTTATAATATGTTTCAGCTATACTCTAGTTTTTTCTCGCTTTAAATCAGGTGCTTGTTGTATTTTACTTTAAATATGGATAAATATAACGTTCATTCAAAAAAAATACACGGTTGCTTGAGCGTATTTTCTCTTCTCTACTTGCTGTTCTTATCTGGCTTTTCTTTTGCCCAAGAAGCCCAAATTGAATATAAAATCAAAGCGGGTTATCTTTATAACTTTACTAAATTTATTACTTGGCCTGAAGATGAATTAGCCACCTTTAATTTGTGTATTGTTGGTAAAGATCCTTTTGGCTCCATTATTGACCCGATTGAAAGAAAATCGGTGAAAAGTAAGCCCATTCGTTTGTATCGATTCGATTCAAGTAATGAGATTAAGCATTGCCATATGATTTACTTTGCTTCTTTAGTTGTCGAAAGAGAATGGAACTTACCTTCAAAGGCAATCTTGACCATAACATCATTGAACAAAACCCTAACGGTAGGGGAGTCTAAATCGTTTATTAAGGCGGGAGGGATGATTGCTTTTTCGCTTGAAGAGAAGAAGGTTAAGTTAAAGATTAATATAAAGGCATTTAGGGCTAGTGGATTGGATATAAGTGCTAAGTTACTAGAAGTTGCTGATATTTATGATGGAGTGCCGAATGACTGAATTTGTTAGACAGCTTTCTATACGAAAAAAGCTATTATCAATTTTAATATTTTCTAGTTGTTCTGGGTTATTCTTGGCGGCATTAATCTTATTGGTTTTTGAAGTCACGGCGTTTAAACAGCATGCATTAGATGATTTGTCGGCGATGGCTGAATTGCTAGGGAATAGAAGTAGTGCCGCTCTATTGTTTGATGACCAAGAATTGGCTAAAGAAAATTTAGTCCCTTTAGCCCAATTACCGATGTTTCAATCGGCCTGCATTTATGACAGGGAAGGTAAGGTCTTTACAAGCTACAAAGTGCCCTCCCATACTGATGCTCCTTGTCCCGAACAATTTACTAGAGCGAGTAGTCATTATGACCGCACCTTACTGTATGTGTACAGAACGATTGAACTTGATTCTGAAGCCTTGGGTGAGGTTTATATTCATGCCGATTTAAAGACCACATTTTTACGGAAAATCAAATATATCGGGCTACTTATTGTGGTGTTGTTTGTAACCACTGTTATTACTTTTGTTTTAACAATGCCGTTACTTGGGATGATTACTAACCCACTGAATAAGTTGTTAAAGATAGTTCATATCATTACAGAGAAGAAGGATTATTCAAGGCGAGCTGTTAAGTCGAATGATGACGAGCTGGGGGAATTGGTTGATGCCTTTAATAAAATGGTTGAGACCGTAGATCTGCAGAACCGGTCTTTAACGGTTGCAAAAGACTATTATCTTGCACTTTATGATGATAATCCTACGATGGTGTTTCATCTTTCAGTCACAGGCATAATCTGGTCAGTTAATAGATTTGGGGCAAAGCAACTGGGTTTAAATTGTGAGGCTTTAAAAAGGCGGTCAATTTTTGATTTTGTACATCCAGAAGATCGCCGAGAAGCAAAAATGTTGCTGGATTTGTGTATTGCTTCGCCTAATAGGGTGCATAAGGAAGAACTACGACTAATTTGTCAAAATGACCGTATTATTTGGGTGCGAGAAACGGCTCGATTAATTGTGGATGAAAAACAGCAGTATAATTTTTTACTTGTTTGCGAAGATGTAACAGAAACGCGAGTTCTGTCAGAAAAAATTGCTTACCAAGCGAGCCATGATGCACTAACGGGTTTAGTCAATAGAGCTGAATTTGATTCTATTATTAAGCATGCGTTAATTAGCGTTAATAATGGAGAAACAGAACACGCACTTTGTTATCTGGATCTGGACCAATTTAAGGTGGTTAATGATACCTGTGGCCATATGGCAGGCGATGAATTGTTAAGACAGTTAGGTGATATTTTAAGGTTACAAATTAGAAAAGGTGATGTGTTAGCAAGGCTGGGTGGCGATGAGTTTGGCATATTGATGTCCAATTGTTCGTTAGATGAAGCGTATCATGCCTGTGAGAAATTAAGGGGTGTTGTTCAGGATTTCCAATTTGCCTGGGAAGGTAGGAGCTTTTTTATTGGTGTTAGCATTGGTATTTCCTCTATTAACAGCTGTACAGGCAATGTTGTCGATGTCTTGAAAGAAGCGGATGCAGCCTGCTATGCCGCAAAAGAAAAAGGACGTAACCGAGTACATGCTTTTAGGCCTGATGATGAAGAATTAGCCTCGCGTCAAGGTGAAATGCAGTGGGTAGAGAAAATCCGTTATGCTATAGATAATAACCGTTTTGTTTTATATGGGCAGCTTATTGTGCCCATATCTGAGCATGAGAAAGGCTTGCATTTTGAGACATTAATTAGATATAAAGATGAAAAGGGTAATACTATTCCTCCGGGTGCATTTTTACCGGCAGCAGAGAGATACAATATGGCTGCTGCTTTGGATAAATGGGTGCTTTCTCATCTGTTTGAGTGGCTAGCAGGTCATTCCGAGTGCTTAGAAAAATTATCTATGTGTTCAGTAAATTTATCAGGGCTGTCATTATCAGATGAAAGCATGTTGGAATTCATTTTTGATATATTTGATCGATATTCAATTCCAACCCATAAAATATGTTTTGAAATTACAGAAACGGCAGCTATCGGTAATTTAACCTATGCAACTAAGTTTATTCACGAATTAAGAAATAAAGGCTGTTTATTTTCTTTAGATGATTTTGGTAGCGGACTTTCATCTTTTGCCTATTTAAAAAACCTGCCAGTTGATTATTTGAAAATTGACGGGTTTTTTATTAAAGATATTCTTGATGACCCAGTAGATTTGGCAATGGTTAAATCGATTAATGAAGTGGGACATGTGATGGGTAAGAAAACGATTGCTGAATTTGTTGAAAATAAAGAAATTTTTGATTTGCTAAATACGCTGGGTGTCGATTATGCACAAGGCTATGGAATTGCAAAACCAAAGCCCTTAGATGAGCTGGAATGGTAAGTGTTTATGAGGAAAATGACTAATAAAGGTTTGAATCTTAAGCTTATAGGCTTATTAATTTGTAGCTATAGTCGTGTGTTGCTTGCAGATGATGATATGGAGGACTTTTTCTCTATGTCCCCTGCAGAGTTAGCAAATATCCCTGTAACCATTGCAACGGGTACTGCCAAGCCAGCTTATCTGTCGGCTTCGGTAACAACCGTAATTACTGCACAGCAGATCGATACCATGGGAGCAACGGAATTAGATCAAGTGCTTGAAACAGTACCTGGTTTACATGTTTCTATTCAGGCGGTAACCAATGATACGGTTTATTCAATGCGTGGCATGCAGAATGGCGTAAATGCCCAGGTTTTAGTTTTGCTTAATGGAACGCGTTTTTCTGTGCCTTACAAAGGCAGTAGCATGACCGGGATGAGGCTACCTGTTGAAGCAATTCAGCAAATTGAAGTAATTAGAGGGCCTGGATCAGCGTTATATGGTGCTGATGCATTTGCTGGTGTAATCAATATTATCACTAAAAAAGCAAAGGATATTGATGGAACAGTCATTGGAGTTAGAGGTGGTTCATGGGATACTCAGAGTGTTTGGGGGCAGCACAGTAATCAGCTATTAGGCTGGGATATTGCTACAAGCTTGCAATATGCTCATAACAATAATGATGGTGATCGAATTATCAATTCGGATCTGCAATCTCAGTTTGATCGTAATTTTAGTACAGATGCATCATTAGCAGCAAACGAAATGCAAACAAAATTGGAACGCTGGAATGCACATTTAAATTTGCAGCGTAAACATTGGGATATTGACTTTTGGGCGTTTAATGAAGTAGATGCCGGTTTGCTCGCGGGTGCTGGTGGTGCATTAGATGATGAAGGTAAATTGAATGGTGAAAATTATTTAACAGATCTGAAATTTTCATCTGAAGACCTTGTAGACGACTGGGAGTTTTTGGCTCATGCCAGTTATTTATATACCAATATAGATGCTGAGATACATAACTTCCCCGATGGAACTCTTCTTCCTATAGATGGTAATGGGGAAATTAATCCTACGGTTCCATTTGTTTTAAATCCTACATTTTTTCCAGAGGGTGTACTTTCAGAAATTGGAATAGAAAATCAAGTAGCTTCATTTGAGATGAGTAGTATTTTCAAAGGGATTGAAGGTCATTTGTTACGATTAACAACAGGATTTCGCTATGAGCAAGTTCGAACCAAAGAGAGTCGTAATTTTGGTAAAGGAATTACGGTAGGGACATTGACGAATGTAACAGGGACTAACTTTGTTTTCTTACCTGATTCACAGCGTTCAATCTGGTCGGTTGCTTTGCAGGATGAATGGCAAATTAGCCAAGATTGGCAATTAACAGCTGGTGTTCGCTACGATGAATATTCTGATTTTGGAAGCACCTTTAACCCTCGGGTTGCATTAGTTTGGGGTATTAATGAGCAGTTAAGTGCTAAATTGATGTATGGGCAAGCATTTAGAGCGCCTAGCTTTTTAGAACAAAAACAACAGAATAGCCAGCTGTTTGTTGGAAATCCAAGTCTGAAGCCAGAAAATATTGAGACTGTTGAATTGGCTTTTGACTATAGACCAATAGAAAACTTGAGATTAGCAAGTAATTTTTATTTTTACGAAATCGAAGATTTAATAGCTACATCATTAGGTGGGGCTACTGTTCCAACTGTAAATAATTCAGAAGGACAAACAGGAGTTGGGACAGAATTTGAGTGGGACTGGCAGTTTCATGAGCAATGGAATTTAAAAGGTAATTATGCTTGGCAGTATGCTCGAAATGAAGAAACTAAAGGTAGAGTGATAGGCGTTCCTGAACATCAGATCTATGTTGCAGCAGCCTGGCAGTTTTTGCCTAAATGGCAATTACAAACCCAATTTAACTGGGTAGGACATAGGCTTAATTTTGAAGGCAGTACAAACTCAGAGTTGAAAGATTATGAAACCATAGATATTACTATCAATAGTAAACGTTTTTTTGGATATGTTGATTTCTCAGCATCAGCGAGGAATGTACTGGATTCACATGGCAAGGAGCCGGCTATCAATAGTTACCCTGATAATCTTCCTATTGCTAGCCGTAGTTTTTACCTTGAAACAACCGTGCATTTTTAGACGAGTGATGGACTTCGATGGCTAGGTTGAAAAAATTCTCTTTATTTAGAATGCTTTAACTGTATTAATAGTATGAGATGCATCTCTTTCGACGGCGCATCTCATCTTATAAGCTATGATATATTTCAGTGTTATTTTAAATCATTGACCAAAGAGGCAGCAAACTCATAGGCTTCAGGGAAATCAATTAAAGCCGCTTGCTCTGATTCCTGGATATGCTTGAATAAACCGAGCTCTGTTTTTGACTTGATATTACCGATAGCTAAAGGCCCGATGCTATGAAATGTTCCTCCTGCATATTCAATCTCTGTATTTAAATCCTGCATTCCAATACCGGCCACTCCACTGGGTGGAACGGCATTAGTATCAGCGACTACAAGCAAATTATCAGCAGCTTCTAGTTCTTTAATATCTAGAATTCTGATTCCGGCTTTTGCAACACAAATAACAACCTCTACATCCTTTAATACAGCCGTTTTTTCTTCATGGGTTAGTGCAGAAACCCAATCAACAGAAACTTGGTAGCGCTCACAAAAACGAGTGGCTATATTTTTATCATCATCAGCTGTTAGTTTGCATAAACGTGTGATTGCGCCTTCTTTAGCAGCAAGAATAGCGGTGCACAAACCCACTGGCCCTGTTCCAAAAATAGCAACTGTACGACCTTTTAAACCACCTTGATGATTGTCTTGTAGTGCTTTTTGAACCAGAGCAAGTACACTTGCTGATGTGGTATATGCGCCATTTGGGTCGGCAAAAACGCCGACCTCAAAAGGGCCGACCATGGCTTTTTTTGCATTTTGAAACATATCGGCAGCAAGGTGAACATCACGGCCACCAATAAAAATACCGGTATCATTAAAACGTTTAGGTGGACGAGCAAAAATAGCATCCTGAACCATAGCGGTTACATTTTCTGGTTGAATGTTGGTGAAGGGTAGAATTTGATTAAAGCCTGCATCTGCGGCCATAGTTACATCAAAAGGACTGATATTGTCACCAGGGTTAAGAATGTACAGTATTTTTTGAGCCATTGATTATTCCAAATAGAGATAATTAAAAATTAAAGAAAAGTTTGTTGCATATAAAAATATAAGGGTATATTCCTTTATTAGGAATTAACCGTAAACGGGTTGAGCATTGTTAGAAGTTTTTGCTAATAACGCTAACAACATCTAACGCACGACAGCAGTATCCACGCTCATTATCATGCATTACTGAAATGCCAATTTGGCGATTATTACTCACACTCAAGTGGTTCATTAACACTATTAATGAGTATTCGGTACCAATAAAATCAATACTGACACTTTCATGTCCCCATGAACCATAATCGCAATGAAGGATGCCTGCTAAATCGTTATCAGCATAGTTCTGTATAAGTTCCGTGCATTCTTCAAGAGAGGTGTCCCTGGAAAGATTAGCTGAAATATCCATAACTGAAACAATTTCTGTGGGGATTCTGTAGGAGAATGAGTCTAACTTACCGTCAAGAGAGGGTAATGCAAGGGCGGTAGAAGCGCCTACGTTTGTTTTTGTTGGAATGATGGAGGCAGCCTGTGTTCGACCTAGATGTGAATTCTTATGATAACCGTCTAGCAAATGTTGATCTGATAGGGCGGGATGTATGGTAACGATTCTGGCGTAGTCTATGCCAATGTGTTTGTCTAGAATGTAAGCTAAAGGTGTCATCGCATTACCAGTGCAGGTGCTGGCTGAAATAACATGGTGTTGATTATTGTCATAGGCATCTTCATTGACACCGTAGACTAAGCTAATGTCACATCCTGTGATATTCCAGCTACAGATCACTTTTTTTGTAATTTGTAATTCAATAAGCTTACGCAGATCATCAATAACAGCTGTTCCAGTAGCATTGATAAGTACATCAATGTTTAAATCTCTCAGTGTGACTTGGTCGCAATTTCTCTCCAGCCCCTGGCGTCGATCAACTTGCAAATAGCGAATTCTTTTACCCGCAATAAAAAGGTAATCTCCTTTGAAGTCGACAGAGAAAGGTGATTTGCCATAGGTACTATCGTGAGCAATTAAATAGGCAACTTGAGAAATTGGCATAACATCGCACAAAACAGCAATGTTGAACCTACCCGGTTTTGATTGAATAAAATTGGTGCGTAGCATTGACCGGCCAACTCTTCCTAGACCAACAATTCCGACTGTTATGCTCATTGTTGTACGCCTGGAGAGATACTTTTTGGGAATGAAAAACGTTTTTCTTTATTGCAAAGCTGTTGAGTTGATAGCATTAATGGACTCTCCTTATTATTTTAAGAGATCATCTGATTAAGTATAGGTCTTGTGGTCTTACAGAATATTGAGCAACGGTCTTAATTTAAAGTTGCGATGCTAGTAAGCAAGTTAATCGGACAGTTTCTTAAGTTTTTTATTATTATTTTTATTAAATGTAGAGTATTTCACTTTTTTTAGCAATAAGCATTTTTAATGCTGGCGTTGAACTGGCTGCAATAGGCTGCAGTAAGAAGCACTTACTCCAAGGTTAGTTGACCTAAAGACAACAGTATTAAAACCGCAATTAAGTGGTTTTAATACTGCATTTTATGAGCAGTCAATAATGATTATTGGTCTAACGCCTTAAACCCAATATCAGTACGATAAAAAACATCATCCCAATGAATTTTATTAGTCAGCGCATAAGCTTTGGCTTGAGCATCAGCAATATCTTCACCTAAAGCACATGCACACAATACGCGGCCACCGGATGTCACGATATTGCCATCAGCTTCTGTTGTTCCTGCATGAAATATTTTGCTGTCAACTGCTTCGTCAATAGGTAAACCAGAAATCACATTGCCTTTAGCATAGTTATCTGGATAGCCTCCAGAGGCTAAAACAACACCTAAAGCAGGGCGTTCATCCCATTCTGAGGTCATGTTGGCTAAGTTTTTATCTAATGCCGCTAAACATAAATCGGCTAAATTACTTTTTAGACGCATCATAATTGGCTGCGTTTCAGGGTCACCAAAACGACAGTTATATTCAAGCACTTTAATTGAACCATCGTTGCTGATCATTAAGCCCGCATATAAAAAACCTGTATAGGGCACGCCATCATCACGCATTCCTTTTAGCGTAGGGTTGATCACTTCATCCATAACTCTTTGATGCATTTCAGGCGTTACAATCGGTGCAGGAGAGTATGCACCCATGCCGCCCGTATTAGGTCCCTTATCACCATTATCTCTGGCTTTATGATCTTGAGAGGTTGCCATAGCCAATGCATTGTCACCATCTGCAATCACGATAAAGCTAGCCTCTTCTCCGGCCAGAAACTCTTCAACCACCACGCGATGTCCTGCTTCACCAAAACTATTGCCTGATAGCATATCTTCAACGGCATCGATGGCTTGTTGTTCAGTTTCAGCAACAATTACACCTTTACCTGCTGCTAAACCATCGGCTTTAACTACAATCGGTGCGCCTTTCGCTTGAATATAAGCGATAGCGGCTTGGGTGTCAGTAAATGTTTCATATTCAGCAGTTGGAATATGATGTCTCGCCATAAAGTCTTTACAGTAAGTTTTAGAGCCTTCTAATTGTGCTGCTTTTGCTGTGGGGCCAAAACATTTTAACCCCGCTTCAGTAAAAGTATCGACAACACCAGCAACTAAAGGTACTTCAGGGCCAATAATGGTTAATGCAATTGCTTCATCTTGCGCAAATTTAACCAAAGCAGGAATATCATCAACATTGATCGCAATATTAGTTATATCTGCTTCTAAAGCTGTGCCAGCATTTCCAGGTGCAACAAAGACAGAGCTTACATTTGGCGCTTGTTTTGTTTTCCAAGCAAGGGCGTGTTCGCGACCACCGCTACCGACGATGAGTATTTTCATTTGGGATTCTCGTTACTAGAATGATGGGGGTTATAAATAGTTATATTGGGCTAAAGCCTGTAATGATCTTTTTTAAACACAAAGACCACTGAGGGCACAGAGTGATTTTTACGATTATTTCTCTCTGTGTTCTCAGTGGTCTCTATGTTAATAACCATATAATATTAAGCGTTATTCGCTATACATCAATAAGTGTATTTTATGATTAATGTCTAAAATGACGCATACCAGTAAATACCATCGCAATATCATGCTCATCAGCGGCTTCTATCACTTCATTATCACGCATAGATCCACCTGGTTGGATGATCGCTGTAATACCAGCTTCAGCTGCCGCATCAATACCATCTCTAAATGGGAAGAAAGCGTCTGAGGCCATTGCCGAACCTGCAACCACTAAACCTTCGTCAGCGGCTTTAATGCCGGCGACTTTAGCGGAATAAACACGGCTCATTTGGCCTGCACCTACTCCGATTGTTTGGCCGTTTTTACAGTAAACAATGGCATTAGATTTAACAAATTTACCTACTTTCCAAGCAAATAGCATATCAGTCATTTGTTGCTCAGTGGGTTGACGTTTACTTACTACTTTTAAATCGTCTTGAGTAACTTCACCAAAGTCTTTGTCTTGTACTAATAAGCCACTAGATACACGTTTAAAGTCAAAAGCAGCTTGCTTAACATTGTCCCATTGACCACATTCCAATACCCGAATATTTTTCTTTTCAGATAATACCGCTTTAGCAGCTGCACTAAACACAGGGGCAATAATGACTTCAACAAATTGACGGCTAATAATTTCTGCCGCTGTTTTTTCATCTAATTCTTGGTTGAAGGCAATAATGCCACCAAAAGCAGAGGTAGGGTCGGTTGCATAAGCAAGGTCATAAGCAGTGAAAATATCATCGGCTTGAGCAACACCACAAGGGTTGGCATGTTTAACAACCACACATGTCGGTTTGTTGGTGAATGATTTTACGCATTCTAAAGCGGCGTCGGCGTCGGCAATATTGTTATAAGACAGTTCTTTGCCTTGTAATTGTGTTGCCGCTGCAATGGTACCTATCGCGGGATTTTTTTCGGTATAGAATGCTGCATTTTGATGCGGGTTCTCACCGTAACGCATGGCTTGCGTATGTTGGTACTGTAAATTAAGGGTTGCAGGAAATTGCACCTTATTGATAGCACCTAAATAAACTGAAATAGCCGTATCGTATTTAGCGGTATGCTCAAAACTTTTAAGCGCCATGTTAAAGCGTGTTTGTTGAGCGATATTATTTTCATTGGCTGATAATTCGCTAATGACAGCGCTGTAATCTGCAGGGTCAACAATAACAGTAACATCGGCATGATTTTTCGCTGCCGCACGGATCATGGTTGGTCC
>DAOWHF010000284.1:0-8403 GCA_030641565.1 Methylomarinum sp. | reverse complement strand
TTTCAAAATAATGGTCGCATCAAAAACTGTCTTTATTACCGGTTGTTCAACTGGCATAGGTTACACCACAGCTATAGAATTAAAAAAACGAGGGCATCGTGTTATATGTTCTGCACGTCAACAGTCGGATGTATCCATGTTAAAAGAGCAAGGATTTGAGGCATTGCAATTAGACTTGGCTCAATCATCCAGCATTCAACAGGCGGTTGAACAATTAATCGAACTAACCGATGGAGAAATTGATGGTTTATTTAACAACGGTGCCTTTGGCCAACCCGGTGCCGTTGAAGATTTAAGTCGCGATGTATTAAGAAATCAGTTTGAGACCAATTTCTTTGGTACTCATGAATTAACCAATCTAATTATCCCCCTTATGCGCCAACAAGGTCATGGACGGATTATATATAACAGTTCTATATTAGGCTTCGTCGCCATGAAATATAGAGGTGCTTATAATGCCAGTAAATTTGCCCTTGAAGGACTAGTTGATACCTTACGCATAGAGCTTCATGATACAAACATTAAATTCTCTTTAGTTGAACCCGGCCCTATCACTAGCAATTTCAGAAAAAATGCCTTTGCTTTATATCAAAAGAATATTGACCCTAGCCTTAGCTTTCATAAAGACACCTATCAAGCAATGGAAGAACGCTTACAAAAAGAAGGCCCTGCCGCTCCCTTTACATTACCTCCCGAAGCAGTTGCAGAAAAAGTCATTCATGCTTTAGAAGCTAAAAAGCCTAAAATTCGTTACTACGTTACCTTTCCTACCTATTTATTTGGCTTTTTAAAACGTATTTTACCTATAACGTGGTTAGACCTGCTGTTAAGAAAAGTTCAATAGATAGTAATGAATAAACAAAAATTCACTACTATTTAGATGGGTATTTTACTTAACTAACACTACATTTTTTTATAACTATCCTCTGCATCATAGTTGCTACAGGGTTTTTAACAGACACTTTCTAGCGACTTAATTCATGCAATATTCACAAAAGTTGTGCTAGAATCAACGAGGTCATGTAACTTAAGTAAATAATAGTTACGTGCTTATTATCACAATAACTACAACGAGGTTAACATTACATGAAATTATTAAAAGGCGCTGTCATAGCTGCTTCATTAGCACTTTCTTTAGGTTCTTTTTCAACAACAGCTGTTGCATGTGAAGATGGAAGAACTTGTTATGGTCCTGAGCAAGCAATTGATATCACTGTTGGTCATGTTGCTGAGGCTATTAAAGCGGCTGATGATAAGTCTGGCAAGCAAGAAGTTCTTATGCACATTAAAGCGGCAAAAGATGCTAGCAAAGAAATTAATGCTAATGATGTTGTTGACCGTAAACGTCAACGTGCTGTTGGACATTTGAAAAAAGCTAAAAAAGCACTTAAAAATGATGACTTTCAAGGTGCTGAAGATCACCTAGGTGCTGCTGAAAAAGGTTTCAATGAACTTAAGAGCTTTCTTTAAATTAACTATTTTTTAAAATAGAGTAATTATTAATACTTCGAGGGCCACAACTGCGGATTTCTATCAGTCGATTTTTGTCGACTGGTTACGTTTGTTTAAATAGTTGAATAGCTTGTATCGACAAAAATAGACACACCATAAAATCCGCAACCGTATCTGCTCGAAGTATTTATTTAATTAGACATAACGAGGCAAATAAATGAAATTATTAAAAAGCGCAGTTGTAGCTATCTCACTAGCACTTTCTTTAGGTTCTTTTTCAACAGCTGTAGTTGCTTGTGAAGACGGAAGAGTTTGTGTAGGTAATGAGCAAGCAGTTGACAATATTGTTACTCACATCGATGGAGCTATTGCAAGCATTGATGCTAATGATTCTGCTGCTGCTATAGCACACATTAAAGAAGCCAAACGAGCTAAAAAAGAGATGAATAGTGAAGCAAATGCGCCAAAAATAGGTAGACTTTCTGGGCATTTTCATAAAGCAAAAAAACTAGTAAAAGAATCTAATCTAGCAAGTGCTAAGGATGAATTAGAGAAAGCAAAACATGGTTTTAAAGCTCTTAGATTCTAATCCTGTTTAAATATTAAAAGTAGGGGGCTTCTGCACCCTACTATATTTTCTTAGCTATCCCCAACGTCTTAATACAAATCTCTTTTTTCATCGATCAACAGAACTACTTATAGCCCAAGTAAATCTTTTGACCCTTACGAGGAACAATTGTGTCTGACTTTAAAAAATATCGCTGTTTAGAATGTGAATATATTTACGATGAAGCAAAAGGCGACCCCGATAACGGCTTCCCTGCTGGCACTCGCTGGTCAGATCTCCCTGATAACTGGTCATGCCCTTATTGCGGTTCACCCAAAAGCTTCTTCAAACAAGTGGATGAATAAAAGGCCTTGCTATACAAATAATGAGAAATACATCCATTTCAGTGATAGATCAATGCGACTCTGGATAGAGTTTGCAGGACAACCGGGCTAAAGCCCGCCCGCCCCCTAAATCCATCGACGTTATTACCTTCAAACACTTAAATCAAGCTTCCCAAAATATTCCTGAAGATTGATTCTTATTGGCATAAAGTAAATATTAAAACCAACCTCACGTGCCATCGCGATTGCTTGATTAGAGAAATTAATATTCCACTCATACTCTGCTTTAAAATTGACAGGGAACTTTACTTTATTTTTCACTTCCCAATAGTTCATTGATGACAGCGTGGTAATAGGACTGAGCCCAATGAATGTTTCTATGCCCTGCAAATGTTCGGCATAAATTTCTATCAACCGAATATCATAAAAAGGTTGTGAAAAAAAGCTAGACGCACCCGCTTCCACCTTTCTTTGCACATAATGACATTCTTCCTGAAGACCGTGTCTGTGAGGGTCAAAACCCGCATGTATGGTTATCTTAGGAAAGCGTTGCTTAACCACCCTAATTAAATCCAACACACTGGTATTATGAAACTCCCTTTTAATACCTTCGGGCGGATCGCCAGAAACCAACAATACATGATCCAATTCATTTTCTTCGATAATTCGGAATATATCCCCTGACTCCAGCGAAAAATCAGAGGCTCTGAAATGTGGTACAAATTGATGCTTGCTACGATCTACTTTCTTCCCAGTATCCCAGCTTCTAATATCAAAGCGCTGGATATCAGGAACATTAATCATACTAATCGATTTACCTAGCGTAGAAACAAATTGATATTGCTCCTCAAATGCTTGATGCGTTCTAGGTACTATTTCAAATGAAAATTTCATGGTTTAGTCACGTAACAGCTGTTTTTAATGAGCATTATTGTACCTGAAATTATAAGTGCTATACCTGATACTAATAAAATAATACCAAGCCCACTTGTATCCTTTCTAACCGCATAAAAAAGGGGAGCTATTGCTCCCCTTTTTGCATCACTAAACTAATTAAGCAAACAACTACAAATCATCACTTACTTGTTTGTGATAGTAAGGCCACTTTTTAACATGCAAATATTTTCTAATCGGTGTTTTAATTACTGACACACAAAGTGCGATTGAAAATAAACACCATACCGCAGCATATTCATTAGGGTCATCAGTCATAATATCTGAGATAAGAGGCCCAATTAGATAATGGAAACCAACAAAACGCCATGAACCATAAATAATTGGTAAATAAAATGCTGCTAAAGAATAAGCAAATACATGTAAACCCCATTCATAATCAAATAACCACTCGATAGGCGTAGACATTAAGCCATTTAATGGTAATTGCCAAGCGATATGCCAATCCCCTGAAACAGAACATGTTTGCACGCCACAAAAACCTTCTGTACCCACAACACAAGCACCCGCCCAGTCAAATGGAAACATTTTAATCAGCATCGCCAATGAACTAATAGCACACAGCGTATAAACCGTGGTTCGTATTTTTATTTTGACACTTTCAGGAATAAAATACATTGCCACCATATTGACAAAGAAAGGCTGAAAGGCAATATGAAGATACCCTAAGAGGGTGAGTACCTGATTATTAGGATTGTCACATAAATCAATGTAAACATAGGTTGCTGCCTGTAATAACTCCATTAAGGCAAAATAAGTTAATGGAATCCATAATTCCTTCGATTCCCCTTTCTGTGCAACATACACTGCCGTACTTAAACCTGCGACAGCTAAAACTGCTGACGCTTCACCGCTCCAACACATTAATATTCCCCAAAATTGATTTAATGCCAGTCCCATCAGTAAAGGCTGGCAAAAGAATTATTATAATTTTACTGATTTAATATAAAGCGGATAATTATATTACAAATCCTCTGGGAATATCCAAGCATGATAATATCGATGTTAGGCCCACGCTGTAAAAAAGAGCGAGGGCAAAGTCAAATAAGCAGCCTGTATGCAGTGATAGCTTAATACAGGTCACTCACTCCCGATACCCTATCACCGCATACAAGCGACTTAGCAGCTACATAACTCTGCGTCTTTGTGTGACTATATAATCCTTAAGCCATAGCCGCACTATCAATATAAATATCAACACCTGTTGCTGGCGCTATAGTCGCTACTGGCAGATCAGCACCTTGCTTCCATTGCTTTACCGGATCTCGTTTTGAATCCCCAGTCACAATAAAAAAACATTGCAGTGTCTTCGACAATGTTTTTGCACTTAGTGATATTCTGTCCGATGGCGGTTTTGGAGAATTGTAAACCTCATGTACGGTTTCATCCTGATCATTCTTATGCCCGGGAAATAAACTCGCGGTATGTCCATCTTCGCCCATACCCAACAGTACCAAATCAAACTGTTCAACATCGGCAATAGACTGACGATATTGAATAGCCGCTTCCACAGCACCTAATTCAGTCGGCATAGTAAATATATTAGCGTCAGGAATAGCTACTTTTGTTAGCAAAGCATTACTTGCCATTATGCTGTTTCTGTCTTTGTCGTCTACTGGCAAACAGCGCTCATCACCATAATAAATCATCCACTTTGACCAATCCGTCTTTGCATTAACCAATTGTTGATAAATTTTTTCTGGAGTACTGCCTCCAGCTAAAACGATTTTAAAGCAGCCTCTTTCAGCAATCGCCAGTTCCGCACTTTTTAATATTTGTTCAAGCACTGCATCGGCAACCTGCGGGGCTGTATCAAACTGATGCCATTGATTTATTTTTTGCATAATTATTTACATTCCGGAGTTAGTGAGTGACGCCAGTGTTGTTTTTCTTTATCAAAAAGACGCCTACACTCTTCTGGTCCCCATGACCCAGCAGGATAAGTTGCTATATAATCACGCTCTTCAGACCATTTTTGTAGAATAGGATCTACAATTTTCCAAGCACACTCCACTTCATCAGCTCTTAGAAACAAAGAACGATCACCTTCAATCACATCAAGCAATAAATCCTCATAAGCATCAGTATGATGCTCATCTTCTTTACGATAACTAGCATCCAGACTGGTAAGTCGTGTGCTCATTTCCAAGCCAGGCTCTTTTACAGTCATTTCTATACGGATACATTCTTCTGGCTGAATGCCCATTAATAACCAGTTAGGACTGGTACATTTCACTTGAGTATCACGAAAAAACTGTAAAGGTGGCTCTTTAAAACAAATTGAAATAGACGACTGTGCCTGTGCCATGCGTTTACCTGTACGCAAATAAATAGGTACATCTTTCCAACGCCAATTATCAACATATAATTTTAGTGCGGCATAGGTTTCTGTCACGCTATCTGCAGGCACATTTTCTTCCTGTAAATAACCATTTACCTTTTCACCGTTTTGATTTCCCGCAGAATATTGAGCGCGAAAAGCATGTGCATTTACTGCTTCTTTAGGAATAGGGCGGATAGATTTTAAAACTTTAACTTTTTCATCACGCAAAGCTTCTGCTTCCATAGATGCAGGTGGCTCCATCGTAACCAGTGTCAATAATTGCAATAAATGACTTTGCAACATATCCCGCGTTGCACCTGAAGTATCATAATATTGAGCTCTAGTGCCAATACCTAACTCTTCTGAGTGAGTAATTTGGATATGATCAATATAATTACGATTCCATAACGGTTCCAGCATAGTATTTGCAAAACGGAAAACCAATAAATTTTGCACTGTACCTTTACCTAAGTAATGATCAATTCGATAAATTTGATCTTCTCTTAGATATTTACCAATACGTCGCTGTAGAGATTGCGCACTTTGTAAGTCATAACCGAAAGGTTTTTCGATAACAACTCGACTCCAGCCAGCATCTTCGTTTAATAAATCCGCATCACTCAATAACTCAACGATACTGCCAAAATCCGATGGGCTAACCGACAAGTAAAAGGCTTTGTTTTGTGGAAATTTAGCATCATTAATTGTTGCAGCTAATGCTTCATAGCTTTCTGCTTGCTTGATATCACCTTTATGATAATGCATACGCTCACAAAAACGCTTAAAGATCGCCTCGTCTAGCCCGTCACGCGCTTTGGCTTCCAGCATGACACGAACTTCTGATTGCCACTTTTGCTGGTCCCAGTCTCTGCGACCCAGAGCAACAATTCTTGTGCCTTCTGGCAATAAATTTTCAACATCCAAATGATATAGCGCCGGCATCAATTTAATACGCGACAAATTACCTGTCGCGCCATAAATAACATAAGTACAAGCTTCTGCTTTCATGTGTTTCCTTTATACGTTGTATGTAGAGGATGAAACGTTGCCGCCTTGCCCTGTCCAGTCAGTATGGAAAAATTCACCACGCGGTTTATCTATACGCTCATAAGTATGCGCGCCAAAATAATCACGTTGAGCCTGTAACAAATTAGCAGGTAATCTTGCTGTACGATAGCCATCAAAATAAGCCAGTGCAGATGAGAATGTAGGTGTCGGTACATTTAATTCAATACCTAAAATAACCGCTTTACGCCAGCCAGCATCCGCTTTTGCCATAGCATCTGAAAAGAAATCTGCTAATAATAAGTTATCTAGCTCAGGATTTTTCTCATACGCCTTTTTAATATCACTTAAGAACTGACTGCGAATAATACAACCACCGCGCCACATTAATGCGATATCGCCATAATTAAGCGTCCAATCATATTCTTTAGCCGCTTCACGCATTAACTGAAAGCCTTGTGCATAAGAAATAATTTTAGAGGCATATAAAGCATCATGAATCGCTGCTATCATTGCTTCTTTATCACCTGAGAATGTACCAGGTTGTTTTGGTAATGCTGCAGCCGCTTTAACACGTTGGTCTTTTTGTGCTGATAAACAACGAGCAAATACCGACTCAGCAATCAAGGTTAAAGGTATACCCATATCTAGCGCATTAATACCCGTCCATTTACCTGTACCTTTTTGACCCGCTGTATCTAAAATAGAATCAACTAAAGGTTCACCATTTTCATCTTTATAGGCCAAAATATTTTTGGTGATTTCTACTAAATAAGAATCCAATACACCGGTATTCCATTTAGCGAAAATAGCCTGGATTTCATCAACCGTTAAACCCAAACCTTCACGCATTAATTGATAAGCTTCACAAATGAGCTGCATATCACCATATTCAATACCGTTATGCACCATTTTGACATAGTGACCACCACCATTATCTCCTACCCATTCACAGCAAGGAGCGCCGTCTACTTTGGCACTGATTGCCTGAAAAATAGGTTTTACTGCTTCCCATGCGTCTTTATTTCCACCTGGCATAATGGAAGGCCCATGTCTTGCGCCCTCTTCACCACCTGAAACACCTGTTCCAATAAATAGTATATCTTTTTCTCTTAGGTAGTCTGTACGACGATTTGAATCGGTATACAGTGAATTACCACCATCAATAATAATATCGCCTGCAGACAATAAAGGCAGTAGCTTTTCGATCCATAAATCAACCACTTCGCCTGCTTTTACCATCAACATCACTTTGCGCGGTGCTTCCAGGCTGTCAACCAGCTCTTCAAGAGTATGAGTACCAACAATCTCGGTGCCTTTAGCTGGCCCTTCCATGAATTCATCAACTTTACTGGTCGTACGATTGAAAACGGCAACTTTAAATCCATTGTCATTCATATTCAGAACCAGATTTTGCCCCATTACAGCAAGCCCGATTAATCCAATATTTGCTTTCATTTTGTTCTCTTGATAGATGGTTAATAAGCCACTAATCTTATCATGCTAGGATGTTTCAAGCCTTAATAAAATGACTTTTAACAAAGTAATAAATGTAGCTTTAAGGACGCACCAAGAACGTACTTATCAAGTGCAAGAATGGTGCTTCTTTATTGGGAACAGACCTCGACTAAACTGTTGTTTTAGCCGACCTAAATATGGTGGCATTACAGCAGTTTACTACTACCATCCATATCACCAGTATCGCTATACAGCATCGGCTGACCTTCATTTAAAATAGCCGCATCCAGCACACGACAAATCACTAATTTATGGTCTCC
>DAOWHF010000203.1:0-14036 GCA_030641565.1 Methylomarinum sp. | reverse complement strand
TGTTGGGTCTGTTAATGCTGAACAAATTATACGTTTGTCTACCACCACCAGCACTGAAAATTCAGGGCTTTTAGCAATTTTACATCCTGTGTTTGAGAAACAAAATAATATCAGAGTGGATGTGATAGCGGTAGGAACGGGAAAAGCACTTAGAATCGGTGGCAATGGTGATGTGGATGTGGTTTTTGTGCATGCACCTGCCGCAGAATTAAAATATGTTGAACAAGGTGATTTTATAGATCGTGTCGCAGTGATGCATAATGATTTTGTGATTGTTGGGCCAGAAAATGATCCTGCGGGTATTATTTCGGCTAAAACAGTGGTTGAGGCATTAACTAAGATTGCTCAGAGTCAATCGTCTTTTATTTCAAGAGGTGATGATTCAGGAACCCATAAAAAGGAAAAGCAATTATGGCAACAGGCCACTATAGATCCAAAAGGCGCATGGTATGCTTCAGTAGGACAAGGTATGGGGGCTGTTTTACGTATTGCTGATGACAAGCAAGGCTATGCATTGACAGATAGAGGAACACAAATAGCCTATGCCGACAAAATGAAACTAAAGGTTTTGTTTGAAGGTGATGCCGCTCTGTTTAATCCTTATCATGTGATGGCGGTTAATCCAGAGAAACACTCTCATGTTCAATATGATTTAGCTAAAAAATATATTGATTTTGTTATTAGCGAACAGGGACAGAAATTGATTGCTGATTATAAAAAAGGTGAGCAACAGTTATTTTATCCTGATGCAATAAATTAACCTATTATTTGCATTAAAGTTGGGAGTTTGGGTGTATTATTTGTTTTTACCATAGATTTTATGTATTTAATAAATATTGGGGCTAAACTGCAACTTGATAAATTATATTCGGAAAATTCATTGTTTTAGGAAGCAAGATAAAAGGTATGAATCAGACCTGCAAATGCTAACGCGGGTTGGTAGCAAGTTTGTTGTGTTGTTTTTTATTATACTGATGTTTGATACGATGTTAGATTGGTTTTTACAGCTAGTCGACATCGTGATCGAACTTTTTCATTTAGGTATTGATTTTATTGAGTATTCGTTAGAGCTATTGTTGGAGCATTTTCTACATACAGATCATTATCACAGTGAAATTATTATTGTTAATGCTGCGATTGTTGGCTTTGTTTTTATAATATATCTTGCTTATAAAAATGCGCCAAGATTATATGTTCGCATGAAAAATAATTTTTCGACAGCTTATGTAACAAGGAAAGACTATGAGCTTTCTTGCTGGCATGTATTAACACTGGTTCGCAAAATAAAAGTTGTGGCCATGTATTGTTTTTGTATTACTTGCTTTCTGTTTTGGTAACACTTTGATTGGAGGCTTTTGCCTTGAATGACTCATGTGAGGCTGAAGCACCACATTCCAAATGTTAAATCTCAATTTATATCACTTAAATGATATTTTTTAATACAGAGGGTGCGGATAAAAGAAGCTCCGTTCTTTCTCTGCAACCTCTGTGTAATGATTTTAAATCTAATTATTTGTTATTGCGGTTTTTAATAATATCTTCCACCACAGAAGGATCGGCAAGGGTTGATGTATCACCCAAATTATCAAGTTCATTAGCGGCTACTTTTCGCAAAATACGGCGCATAATTTTTCCTGAGCGGGTTTTTGGTAGGCTGGGTGCCCATTGAATAACATCGGGAGAAGCAATAGGGCCAATTTCTTTACGCACTAATTGCACAAGTTCGTTTTTTAGTGCATCTGTCGCTTCAACGCCAACATTTAAAGTGACATAAGCATAAATTCCCTGGCCTTTAATGTCATGTGGGTAGCCAACGACAGCCGCTTCAGCAACATGCTTGTCTAGCACTAAAGCACTTTCCACTTCTGCTGTTCCCATTCTATGGCCTGAGACGTTGATAACATCATCAACACGACCAGTAATCCAGAAATAGCCATCCTTATCACGACGCGCACCATCACCGGCAAAATAATAACCGGGATAAGTTGCAAAATAGGTATCGATAAAGCGTTGGTGATCACCATAAAGCGTACGAGCTTGAGAGGGCCATGGGTAATTAAAAACTAAAATGCCTTCTGCTTCACCTTGTAAAAGCTTACCTTCATTATCAATAATTTCAGGCTTAACCCCAAAAAAGGGCAGGGTAGCAGAGCCAGGTTTTAAATCTGTTGCGCCAGGGAGTGGGGTGATTAAAATGCTACCTGTTTCAGTTTGCCACCAAGTATCTACAATAGGGCATTGAGCTTTACCCACTACGTGATAATACCATTCCCAGGCTTCTGGGTTAATTGGTTCGCCTACGCTACCTAAAACACGCAAGCTACTACGATTGGTGCGGTTGACATACTCGTCACCTTGCGCCATTAATGCTCTAATTGCTGTGGGAGCGGTATAAAAGATGTTTACTTGATGTTTATCAATTACTTGCCAGAAACGATCTGCTTCAGGGTATGTTGGTACACCTTCAAACATTAAGGTGGTTGCACCATTGCATAACGGTCCATAAATAATATATGAATGTCCTGTTACCCAGCCTATATCGGCAGTACACCAGTAAATATCACCATCATGGTAGTCAAAGACATATTTGTGGGTCATTGCGGCCATTAATAAATAGCCACCAGTAGTGTGTAAAACGCCTTTGGGCTTGCCTGTAGAGCCCGAAGTATAAAGAATGAATAAAGGGTCTTCTGCATCCATTACTTCGGCTGGACAGTCGCTAGATGCTTCGGCCATTGCTTGGTGGTACCAGATGTCACGCTCTGGATTCCATGCCACATTATTCCCCGTATTTTTAATAACAATCATTTTTTCTAGGCAGGCACATGCATCAGCTGCTTTATCTGCATTATCTTTGATAGCCGTGGTTTTACCACCTCGATAACCTTCGTCAGCACAAATTAAAAATTTGCAATGAGAATCTATAATGCGATTTTTTAGTGCGTCGGCAGAGAAAGCGCTAAACACGATGGAATGAACAGCACCTATGCGAGTACAGGCAAGCATAACGGTTGCTGCTTCTGCAATCATGGGTAAATAAATACAGACACGATCGCCTTTTTTAACACCTTGGGATTTTAAGACGTTGGCAAACTTACACACTTGTTGGTGTAGCTCGTTATAAGTGATTTTTTTATCATTATCTGGGTTGTCGCCTTCCCAGATAATTGCTGTTTGCTCGCCTCTAGTTGCTAAGTGTCTGTCTAAGCAATTAACACTGACATTAAGTTTGCCACCTTTAAACCAACTGATTTCCCCTTTTGGGTAGTCAAACTCTAAGGTAGTGTCCCAATAGTTACTCCAGTCCAGCTGTTGTTTGGCTTGTTCTGACCAGAATGTTTCAGGGTCATCAATAGATTGTTGATAAAGTGCTTGATATGTTTCGGCTGTAAAATGTGCTTTTTGGCGAATTTCCGCTTTCACCGGATATATTTTATGTTGTTCTGACATATTTTAAACCTGGATTGTATGTGTTTATTGTCTCAGTAACTGCTAGACAGGTAATTAGTTAATTGAATTAAAAACATTACACAGAGGACACAGAGATTACGAAGTTTCTTTTCTAAGTGTCTTGGGTGTTCTCTCTCCTTAGTGGTTGAGGTAGATTACCTTAGAACCAGCTTAAGATCTAGTTCACGACTGTAAAGTAAGAGTTGCTTAGTATGATATTTCGTAAGCTATCATTCATCATTATTTGGAAGTGAGGCTTCATCCTCGTATGATTCAAAAGAGGCCGAAGCCTCATTTTTAAATGTAAAAATAAATACTGCTAGCTACTTAGATTCCTTAATGGTATGGATATTTATTAACGGTTCGACTTGCCAGTGCTCAATAGCCCAGTTTAGCAATGTTTGAATGGATGCGTTTTTAAGTTGTCGGGGCGGGTTTTGCTTTAAAAGTGTGAGCAACAAAAATAAGGTTTTTTCTGGATTTGTTGTTGAGACCGCTTCTGCATGGGTTTGTTTGCTGAGTTTTTCACCTTGCTGATTGGTGATGATGGGTAGGTGGCAGTATTTGGGGGTTGAGTAACCAAGTGTTTGCTGTAAAAAAATTTGCTTAGGTGTTGAGTCAAGCAGGTCACATCCACGAATTACATGACTGATGTTTTGTCGATGATCATCTACGATTACCGCTAGTTGATAAGCAATAACCGAATCTTTTCTTTTAACAATAAAATCACCATATTGTTGTGCTATACGATGAGTGTAATAACCTTGTAGTTGATCATTAAACTGAATCTCATTATCGGTAGATTTGATACGTAAAGAATGCTCAGTGTTTTTGTTTTTTGGGTTTACTAGACAAATACCTGGATAGATAGCACTATTAAATGCCGCTAATGATTTTCGAGTACATGTGCAAGGATAGACTAACTGGTTTTTTTCCAGTTCAGCAACTACGGTAAGGTAACTATCAAAATCGTTACTTTGGTGGTGGACGGGGCCATCCCAGTACAGATTGAAGCGTTGCAAGGTATCTATAATGCTTTCAGTAGCACCTGCAACATTGCGGCAAGTGTCTAAATCATCAATACGTAATAGCCATTGCCCTTGATTGGCGCGAGCATCTAAAAAACTGGCTAACGCAGTGTAGAGCGAACCAAGATGTAAGGGGCCGGTTGGCGAAGGCGCAAACCGGCCAATATATTGTGTATTCAGAGCTTAACTCATTTGCTTTTCTCGAATTTCATCAAGGGTTTTACAGTCTATGCATAAAACAGCAGTTGGACGTGCTTCTAGTCGACGCACACCAATTTCAATACCGCATGTTTCGCAATAACCATAGTCTCTAGATTCAATTTCGTTAAGAGAATCATCAATTTTTTTGATTAGCTTGCGTTCTCTATCGCGCGTTCTCAATTCCAAGCTAAACTCAGACTCTTGAGTTGCCCTGTCATTGGGATCTGGAAAGTTAGCCGCATCGTCCTGCATATGATGTACAGTACGGTCAACTTCTTGCATTAATTCAGCCTTCCAGTTATTGAGAATTTCCTCAAAATGCCCAATTTGAGCATCATTCATATATTCTTCGCCTTCTTTTTCTTCGTAAGGCGTAAAACTGAACGGTGTATTATCAGTCTTAGAATCTGTCATCCACTAACTCCTAAGTGAGATCTTTAAAAAACTGCGCATTTTTATCAGAATAGGGCGGGTATGGCAAGAAGTTTGTTAAAATTTAGAAAATAAAAAACAACTGGACTTAATTATGGCGTTACAAATAGCTCAGCGTATGCAAGGTTTTTCACCGTTTTATGTTATGGCGTTAATGCAACGTGCAAAAGAGTTGGAGGCACAAGGCAGAGATATTATTCATATGGAAATTGGTGAGCCAGATTTCCCAACACCGGAAGGAATTGTTAATGCAGGAAGACAGCTGATAAGGACTGGCGAGGTTAAATACACCGCAGCGGCCGGTTTACCTGCGTTACGCAAGAAAATAGCTGATTTTTATCAGCAAACCTATGGTGTAAAGGTAGCAGCAGAACGTATTTTTATTACCCCAGGGGCTTCAGGGGCTTTTTTATTAGCCTTAGGGGTCAGTTTAAACCCTGACGAGGAGATATTAATGGCTGATCCTTGTTACCCCTGCAATAATAATTTTGTAAAGTTATTTGGCGGCCGAACAGCCTTTATTGATGTCGATGAAACTACCAGTTATCAATTATCTGCTGAGTTGATAAAACAAAATTGGCGTGATAATAGTAGAGGGGTATTGATAGCATCACCCTCTAATCCTACAGGAACATTGATTTCTAAAGTGGAATTACAACATGCAATTAAACAAACCCATGAATTAGGCGGGCACTTTTTTTCTGATGAAATTTATCATGGCTTGGTTTATGGTAAACAAGCGAATTCAGCATTAGAGTTTAGCGATGATGTCTTTGTGATTAACAGTTTTTCTAAATATTTTGCGATGACAGGTTGGCGAATAGGCTGGTTAGTCGTCCCTGAGTCCTTTATTGAGCCAGTAGAGCGATTGGCACAGAATATTTTTATATCAACAGCGACTCATTCACAATATGCTGCTTTAGCTGCATTTACAGCGTCTAATTTGTTAGAGTTGGAAAAAAGAAAGCAAGAATTAGAAAAAAGACGGGATTATTTATATCAACAATTGCTTAGGTTGGGGTTTGTGATTAAGGTTAAACCAGAAGGTGCTTTCTATATTTACGCAGATTGCTCGCGATTTACCGATGACAGTTTTCAATTTGCTAAAGATTTGCTTGAGCAAGAGGGTGTTGCTGTGACGCCGGGCAAAGATTTCGGAAAAAATGCAGCTAATTGTCATATTCGCTTTGCTTATACGGCATCAATCGATAAAATGGCCGCCGCAATTGAAAGATTAGAGAGGTTCTTATGTCAGTAATACAGATTTCAGCAATGGAATTGCAAGAAAAGCTACAAGGAGATGATAAACCATTGCTCCTTGATGTTAGAGAATCTAATGAGTTTGAGTTTGCTCGTATTGAAGGAAGTTTGCATATTCCCTTGAATCAGATTTCAGAAAGGATGAGCGAAATCAAGCCTGATGTAGATTGTATTGTTATTTGTCATCATGGTATGCGTAGCCAACAAGCCGCGAATTTTTTAGTGCACTCGGGTTTTGGCAATATTTATAATTTAAGCGGTGGTATTGATGCGTGGTCTGTAGCGTGCGATATCACGGTTTCACGATATTAAGATAAAGAATATTTATATGTTTTTAAAAGAGTTTTATTCAGGGGTTAACGACTGTACAACAATTACAGCAGAGCAAGGTAGTTTGTTTGCAAAGGAAGTTGCGGGAGATTTTAATCCTCTACATGATATAGAAGCGAAACGATTTTGCGTACCCGGTGATTTGCTGTTTGCTATCGTTTTGGAAAAATACGGTTTAAGTAAAAAAATGAATTTTACTTTTACTGGTATGTTGGGACATGGTATTACTCTGGATTTCCCTGAAACGGATGCCGAGCAATTTGATATTAATGGCAGTAACAATAAAACGATCCTTCAAGTTGAACGTAATGGCGAGAGCATTACCGCTAGTAAAACTATTGAAGCTTTAATTAAAGATTATGTGGCTTTTTCGGGACATAATTTCCCTTATGTTTTAGTTCCCTTAATGGCTAAACAGCAGGTGATGATTAATTTGACACGACCTTTGGTTATGTACGACAGCATGTCTTTAGAGTTTGATCATCTGAACTTTACTGACCCTAAAGTAGAAATGTTAGAGCCTATTTTAAATGTTAGTGGTAAACGAGGAGATGCTTTTTTACATTTTCAGATCAAGTCTGGTGATGAAGTTGTCGGTAAAGGCTTTAAGAAAATAGTTATCAGCGGTATGCGTGAATATGAAGAAGAACCGATGCAAGCATTTGTAGATAGTTATCTTGCAAGAAAAGAAGATTATTTAGCCGCTGTCGTGTCTTGAGTTTAATTGTTTGAGTATTGTGTAGCGGACTTCAGTCCGCTATCGATAACATTAAGATCTGTCGTGTCGTGAGTCGTGGTCTAAAGTACGCTCTAAAGTGATACTTCAAACGGTTCGACCGTAACTGTTTGTCCTGCTTTTACTCCTGCAGAATCAATAGGTAAAACAATATAACAATTCGCCTTACTCATGGCACTCATAATATTAGAACCTTGTTTACCCGCTGACTTAACAAACAAATCACCTGATTCATTCTGGCTTAAAATGCCACGTTGATATTCTTGTCTTCCCGGTTGTTTTTTTAGCTGGCTGTTGCAGATTGCTGTTAACCGCAATTGTTTTGCCATGGGAATGCCAGATAAATAGTTTAATGCAGGTAAAACTATTTTTTGGAATGTGGCTATGGCTGAAACAGGATTGCCGGGAAGCCCAAAGAAATAACTGTTATTAATTTTGCCAAAGGCTAATGGTTTACCTGGTTTTATCGCTATTTTCCAAAAATTAACTTCACCGCACTCATCTAAAATTTCTTTAATGTAATCGGCCTCACCAACGGAAGCGCCGCCTGTGGTAATAATGACATCATGTGTCTTTGCCGCAGAAAGCAATGTTTGTTTGATTTTCTGTTTGTCATCCCTTATAACGCCTAAGTCAGAAATATTGTGATTAAGGTCGTTAAGCAAGCCTGTTAGCGCGTAACGATTACTGTCATATATTTGCCCGGTTTGTAATGAATCACCTAGAGAGCTAAGTTCATCTCCGGTGGAGAAGAAGGCGATATTTTGTTGTCTTTTGACAGGAATATCATAAATACCAGCTGAAGCCAGTAAACCTATGTCGGTGGCTGACAACTTTTTTGGCGTGGATAATAACTCGCTACCTTTTTTAATATCACTGCCAATATCGCGAATAAATTGCTTGGCTTGGGTAGTTTCAGGAAAGGTGATTTGATTGGCGTGTGCATCAACCTGTTCTTGCATAATGATACTATCAGCTCCCGCCGGAATAACTGCACCGGTAAAAATTCGGATGCAGTGCTGTTTTTTTAATGAGCCATGGAATGGTTTGCCAGCCCATGATGTACCTTGTAAGGATAAGTTAAAACTTTGGCCGGGAATTATGTCATCACTAGAGAAAGCATAACCATCCATTGCTGAGTTCTTATCAGGGGGAATGTTAATCGCTGAATAAACAGGGCGAGATAATATGCGATTGAGAGCATGTTTTAATATGACTCGCTCATCCTGAGCTATAGGCTTGGTTGCTAGGTTGATTTTTTCTAGTGCCTGATCAATAGTAATAAGGCCTTTTGCTTCAAGGCTGCAAGCATCAATCATTTGTATGTCCTAAAAAATGCTGCAAAATATACTGAGTAATCTGTCTGGGGTTGTTTAGGTCTAGTTGTGTGGGGCTTGATTGCGCGCTGTTAAGCGTAGAGTCAGTTGCAATAGCAATAATTGAAGGGTCATTAGGAAAAATTAAATCCTTGTTTAAGGACGGTCTGTGTAGCTCAATTTTTGGAAAGTTTTCGGCTTTAAAACCCTCGACTAAAATTAAATCCAATTCAGACTGCTCAAATGCAAGTAATTGATCATCTAAGTGAGGTTCTTTAATCTCATTAAACTCAGTAATAATAGCGCGCCTATGGCTTGAAACCAGCATAACGGGGGTTGCACCGGCTGCTCTTAGTCGGTAACTGTCTTTACCTGGCTTATCAATCTCAAAATTATGATGGCTGTGTTTGATCAGTCCAACACGGATTCCCTGATTTTTTAATAAAGGGATAAGTTGTGCGAGTAAGGTGGTTTTTCCTGTTCCACTGACAGCAGCAAAGCCTAAAATAGGTACTTGTGCATTTTTCATGAATAATAGTCCGCTTGAGTCGTGATGAATCTTATTCTAAGGTATTATTTAATTATAAAACACTGATGACTTGCTGAAGGAGCTTTCATTGATCAGAGTATATTTAGTTATAGTGCTTATTATTGTGGCATTTTTTGTATTACGTAAGTTTTTAAAAGCACCCCCTGAAGTTATATCAGATTTGATAAAGAAAGTAGGGTTTGCCATGTTTCTTGTGCTTATTGTCTTTTTTGCCGCTACAGGTAGGTTAAATTGGTTGTTTGCTCTGGCGGGCGTGTTTGTTGCTTTTGTTATAAGAATGCTGCCTTTTATTATGCGATATGTGCCACAACTGCATGGTTTGTGGATGGCATTTAAAAAAAATAAAAATCAGTCATCTAATACTAATAAACCTTCAAACTATAAAGGGGCTATGACCAAAAAAGAAGCGGCTGAAGTTTTAGGTGTTAGCTTAACGGCATCAGAAACAGAAATCATCATGGCACATAAAAAGTTAATGCAAAAAATGCATCCTGATAGAGGCGGTAGTGATTATCTGGCTGCCAAGATCAATCAAGCTAAAGCCGCCTTGTTAAATAACAAATGAAACTTAATGATAGGAATGACTGAATCCAAGCAGTGCGCAGGATTTATGCAGGTCTCTTTTAGTTGCATCTGGCATTGCAAGCTAAGCGTTTTTGTACGTCGGGTTATACTTCACGCGGTCACGGATGCGGAATTTATAGCGAGTTGGTTTTTTTCTATAGCAAGGCGCTGGAATGGGCGCATAGCAAGCTACGTAACCATTTCAGCAACGCAGTCTATAGGCAAAAATCGACCGATAGAAAACCGCAGCCGTGACCGCGTGAAGTATTTTCCTTTATTGCTAATGGGTTTTTATATTTCGGGTTGTGCAGTCAATCATAATTATGCGCCAGTGAGGCCGTATTACCGAGATTTAATAAATGGTGATAAATATTATGTAGTA
The DNA here is from genome assembly GCA_030641565.1 of Methylomarinum sp. Classification (GTDB taxonomy): domain Bacteria; phylum Pseudomonadota; class Gammaproteobacteria; order Methylococcales; family Methylomonadaceae; genus QPIN01. The sequence goes on along the minus strand of DAOWHF010000203.1, from coordinate 3,787 downwards.
AAGAAAGGCGATACATTATATGCCATCGGTTATCGGTCAGGGCACGGCTATAAACGACTATCGCAGTGGAATAATATTAAGCGACCTTACGAGTTGCGAATCGGACAAAAAATAAAATTATTTAAGCCTAAACAAAAGCTTAGGAGGGCCGCTAAAGCTAAAAAGAGAATAGTAAAGAAAATTAAAAAGAGAAATGTGTCACAAAAAACTTCAACAATTTCAACTAATAACAAAAAGATGTTAAAGTTGTACTGGCAGTGGCCGTTAAGAGGAAAAGTGCTAAAAACTTTTCTAAAAACGGGAAAAAAAGGAATGGATATATCAGGAAAGATCGGGGAGAAAGTTAAGTCTGCTGCTTCAGGCAAAGTTGTTTACAGTGGTTCTGGGCTTAAGGGCTACGGTAATTTGCTTATTATTAAGCATAATTATTTGTACTTAAGTGCTTATGCAAATAATCGAAGATTACTTGTAAAAGAAGGGCAACTGGTAAAAAAAGGGCAGGTTATTGCCGAGGTTGGTTCAATGAAAGGTAAGCCAACTGCCCTGCATTTTGAAATTAGACGAAATGGAAAACCGGTAAATCCACTTAAGTATTTGCCAAAATAATAATTTAACTACTATTAATACCGATTAACTAGGAGAGTGATTATGACTGAGGTTGTTGAAGTGACATCAATGAGTAGCATGAATGTTAATGCTGATAGGGTTGACTTTAGATTTGATGAAAGTCCTAGTGATTCGGGATTGATAGACGAACCTAAGCTACAAATACTGGAATCAGCAGATGCTAAGAACTCTTTAAATGCAGATGCTACACGAGTATATTTGAATGAATTAGGTAAATCTAAGCTACTAACTGCTGATGAAGAAAAAGTTTTTGGTAAGCGTGCTTTAAGGGGCGATGAAGAAGCACGTAAAATTATGATAGAAAGCAATTTACGTCTGGTTGTAAAAATATCTCGCCGATATTTAAACAGAGGTTTGCCGTTATTAGATTTGATTGAAGAAGGCAATTTAGGATTGATCCGGGCAGTAGAAAAATTTGATCCCGATAGAGGCTTTCGTTTTTCAACCTATGCAACATGGTGGATTAGACAAACGATTGAACGTGCCATCATGAACCAAACCCGCACCATTCGATTACCTATCCATGTTATCAAAGAAATGAATGGATATATCAAAACTCAAAGACTTTTAGCACAGCAGCTTGATCACGAACCCAGTGCCGAAGAAATAGCTGAACATATGAATAAGCCTGTTAAGACCGTTATTAAGATGTTAAAACTTAATGAACGTGTCACATCAGTTGATGTACCAGCCGGTAAAGATTACGACAAGCCTATTGTTGATTCAATTTCTGATGATGAAAGTTATTCGCCTGCTGAGTTGTTACAGGCTGATAGTATTAAAAACAAAATTACCCATTGGGTTCATCAATTAACAGATAAACAAAGAGAAGTTATTTGTCGTCGTTATGGCTTGTGTGGCTATGAAAATTCTACTTTAGAGCAAGTGGCTCTTGAGCTGGGTGTTACAAGAGAACGTGTTAGACAAATTCAAATGGATGGCTTAAAAAGATTGAAAGAAATTTTGGAAGTAGGTGGTTATTCTTTTGAAGCTATATTCCAGTAAGCTATCAATGTTGTGAGATACCGGCAGTTTGCCGGTTTATCTTTTAAGCTTTAGGTAATAAATACTGACCAGTGCAAGTAATGCACCTATAGTATCTGCAAGCCAGTCAAAAATATCGGCTTCTCTTCCCGCTACAAACGATTGGTGCCATTCGTCCGACGCACCATATAAACTGCAATAAAATATACTGACAATAGCTAAGGTACTGGGCTTTGTTAGATAGTCTTTAAAAAATCGCCACGCCAATATAGCCATTATAAAATAAGCAGCCATATGATGAATTTTATCCTGATGGTCAAATAACATCGGCGTTGGCAAGACGGCTTGTGATGATAACCAAAAGATTAAACTGCAATACAGTGTTAAAAAGGTTACATTAATCGTTTTTAGCATTATTTAAGATAAGTGAAAAATATTTTTACAATGGCTGAGCAGTGTTTACACCATGCCGATATTGATCAGAAGATTGAGAGTACACACCAAGCAAAAAAATTATTTGATGAGAATCAACTCTCCTTTCAATCAGTAGGGTTAGTTTTATCTATTACAGCAACAAAGTTTCCTGATAAGCCGCAATTGCTACCGCCTAAAGATATGCCTAAACGTAGGTTAAACTCGCCAACAGGTAAAGTGGCATTCTTTCACGCGCTGGCACATATAGAGTTTATTGCCATTTATTTAGCATGGGATATTCTATACCGTTTTAGGGGATTGCCTGATAAGTTCTATCAGGACTGGTTAAGAGTGGCTGATGAAGAAGCTCAACACTTTACTTTATTAAGGTCTCATTTATTAGAAATGGGAAGTGATTACGGTGATTTACCCGCTCATCATGGGTTGTGGGAACATGCTGAAGATACAAAAGATGATGTATTGGCAAGATTGGCAATAGTACCTCGTTGTATGGAAGCGCGTGGTTTAGATATAACACCGCAAATGATAGAAAAATTTAAAATACAAGGTGATGATAAAAGTGTTGCCATACTGTCACGGATACTTGAAGATGAAATAGGGCATGTGCAAATTGGTTCGTACTGGTTTAAAGCAATTTGCCAGCAGCAAGGTTTTGATCACGAAGAAAAGTATAAAGAATTGCTCACAAAATTTTATAATGGTAAACCAAAAGGCCCTTTTAATAGAGAATTGCGTATAATTGCAGGTTTTTCAAATGCAGAAATTAACTGGCTGGAAGAGAGAGCATGAATAAACAGATTTTAGATTACCCCATTTTTGCTTTAGGTTTTAGGGCTTTCTTTGCTCTAGCAGGCTTGTTTGCACTGGTTTTAATTGCTCTATGGACATCAGTTTTTGATGGCTCATTGGTAACAGATAATTATTACCCAAACACTTATTGGCATGCTCACGAGATGCTACTGGGCTACTCAGTTGCAGTCATCGCCGGCTTTTTATTAACTGCGGTAAAAAATTGGACAGGTGTTCAAACCCTACAAGATGGCAAATTAGCAGGGCTATGCTTGCTTTGGGTGTATGGGCGGATTGTGCCTTTTTATTCAGAATTGTTGCCAGATCCTTTAATTGCATTGATAGATGTGTCCTTTTTACCTACCTTAGCGTATTTTGTTGCCAAACCTATTCTTAAGTCAGGAAATATCAAAAATCTTTTTTTTGTCGGTTTATTGTTATTAATCGCTTTAGGTAATGCTTTAATTCATGCAGAAATCCTGGGTGCGGGCGAGGGTACCGCTTGGCTAGGTTTAAATATAGTGATCGCAATTATTATTATGTTGATTTTAATTATTGCGGGACGAGTCTTTCCTTTTTTTACCGAACGCGGTTTAAAAGGTGTCATGGCTATTAGAAACCCTGCTTTGGATGCGGCTGCGATAGCATCAAGTGCGCTGGTTTTCTTATTGATGATGTTTAATGTTAATGGCCTGGTATTATCTCTTACTGCGATTGTATCGGTAGTGACAAATGTGATTAGGGTAGCCGGATGGTATGACCGTCGTGTATGGTATGTGCCTTTGTTATGGGTGCTTTATATGGGTTATGCCTGGATCATCTTAGGTTTTGGGTTTATTGCCTTAGCAGCGTTTTCTATCGTTTCCTCTTCAATAGCCACGAATGCTTTTAATGTCGGTGGTATTGGAGTTTTGACACTAGGAATGATGGCAAGAGTCTCTTTAGGCCACAC
>DAOWHF010000315.1:0-2756 GCA_030641565.1 Methylomarinum sp. | reverse complement strand
TTTTAGCTGCATCAATTAAATGCCCTCCATGCTCAAGCAAGGGTTTCTCCTAAAATTAAAACAAAAATCCATAAATAAAGACTGGATGTGACTAAGCTATTAGCTCTTTTAATGGACTGATTATCAGACGGTTGATCTGTACCAAAAAAGATTTTGGCTTTTAATTTTCCGTGATACCAGGCAGGCCCGCCTAATTGCAAATTAAGCGCCCCCGCACCGGATGTCATCACTGGCCCAGCATTAGGGCTGTCCAATAAATGCGCTTGATTTTTCCAGCAATGTATCGCTAATCTGGTTTGGCCTAATAAAGCATAACTTAAAGCAGTAAGACGTGCCGGAACCCAGTTTAAAACATCATCAAAACGTGCTGCCGCCCAGCCAAAATGTAAATAACGTGAGTTTTTATAACCCCACATCGCATCCAATGTATTACTCAGTCGATATAAAATAGCACCGGCAGGGCCAGCAACAATAAACCAGAAAACAGGGGCAAATACGGCATCCGCCCCATTTTCTAAAACAGACTCAATGGTGGCTTTGCGTACATCTTCTTCGTTCATCTTCTCAGTCTGGCGACTGACGATCCAGCCAACACGTGTTTGTGCCAAGGCTAAATCGTTTAACTCAAGAGCTGTTAATACGTTAGTTGCATGCTGTTTTAAGCTATTGGCTGCAATACAGAAATAAAGAACGATTGGTGAAATAATTAAATTAACTAAATTCCATTGGCTTAACAGATATATTAAGCCAGTCATGGGTGAAACCATAATGATTAAGGCAATCAATCCAAAGATTCTTTGTGCCAAGGCTGAAGAGTTTGTATGACTTAGTTTTTTCTCAATGCGGTGGGCTAAATCGCCAAAGAAGACTAATGGATGGTATTTCTGGGGTTCTCCTAGCCAGTGATCTAGTAGAACGGCTAAAATAAGGGTCAAACTCATGCAGTGATTCGTAGGTTGGGTGAGCGATAGCGTAACCCGACAAAACCTTGGGAACTGTGAAAAACGCTTATACAAACCTCATTATACGAATTTAGCTCAATTTATTCTTTCTCTTTCTCAATGCAATCAACAAAAAACAATATAAAAACTCTGATGGTACAAGGCACCACCTCAGATGCCGGTAAAAGCGCCTTAGTTACGGCTTTATGTCGCTATTATTATCGAAAAGGCTTAAAAGTCGTACCATTTAAACCGCAAAACATGGCATTAAACAGTGCAGTGACAGTCGATGGCGGAGAAATAGGCCGGGCGCAGGCTGTACAAGCTACTGCCTGTGGTTTAGAGCCACATACCGATATGAATCCGATATTATTAAAGCCAAATTCAGATAAAACCGCGCAAGTGATTATTCATGGTAAAGCTAAGGAGAATCTATCGGCAAAGAAATACCATCTGTTTAAAAAGCAAGCGATGCAGGCGGTATTAGAATCACATCAACGACTGCTGGCAAATTATCAGATGGTGGTGGTCGAGGGCGCAGGCAGTCCAGCCGAAATAAACCTACGTGAAGGTGATATAGCCAATATGGGCTTTGCAGAACAGGCCGATTGTCCAGTGATCTTAATTGCAGATATCGATAAAGGCGGGGTATTTGCACATATTGTCGGGACTTTAGAATTACTCTCAGAAACTGAGCAAAAAAGAATCATTGGGTTTGTGATCAATCGCTTTAGAGGGGACATGGCATTGTTACAACCAGGGATAGATTGGTTAGAAAACAGGACAGGCAAACCGGTGCTCGCGGTGCTACCTTATTTACATGATTTTTATTTAGATGCTGAAGATTCAGTGGCAATTAATCAGCAGCAAAAGCATAAAAAGACACAATTTAATATTGTTATTCCCTTATTCCCAAGAACTAGTAATCATACCGATTTTGATCCGTTACGCTTAAACCCAGAGCTTAGTGTTAAATATGTTAAAGACCCAAAAGCATGTGAAGAGGCCGACTTAATCATTTTACCCGGCAGTAAATCGGTAAGAGATGATTTAAATTGGCTTAAAACCATGGGTTGGGAAGGCTTTATCAACAAACATTTGCGATATGGTGGACGGCTAATGGGTATCTGCGGTGGTTATCAAATGCTGGGTAAAGCCATTCATGATCCAGAGGGCATAGAAGGCCAGCCAGGCTCAATAAATGGATTAGGCTTTTTGGATATGGAAACCACATTGCAAACAGAAAAATGTTTGCAGAAAGTCAGTGGTGTTTTGTCAGCAGATAATACCGCTGTTTCTGGTTACGAAATACACGTAGGCATAACACAGGGAGAAGCATTAAGAAATCCGGTTATGACATTGGCGGGAAAACCCGATGGCGCAGTCTCAGAAGATCATCAGATTATGGGTACATATTTACACGGACTGTTTGATTCTTCAGCAGCTTGTAACAGTTTATTAAATTGGGCAGGCTATAAAAATCAACAGGCTATCAATTTAGATGAAGTACGGGAAGCAGGAATTAATTTAATTACTGACGCCTTGGAAGAAAACTTGGATGTTAAAGCCTTGCAGAAAGCATTGGATTTGTTTGAATTACATTCCCTAAGTGCGTATGCAGGAGCAGCGAAGCGGTGTGCCGAGGAGGAGAAAATAATTACCTAAAATATTTTTATTCAAAAGGGAAATGTAATAGTAGAAAAGGTATCTCTATAAAGACGCCAAAGTAATCAGTTTTTTCATCAGGGCTGCCTGATTATGCACATCCATTTTATGCATAATACGTTTGATATGGTTTCTAACTGTATCCTGTGA
>DAOWHF010000099.1:0-2228 GCA_030641565.1 Methylomarinum sp. | reverse complement strand
AGGCGCGCCACCGCGCGCCTTCATGATAGATTTTGGGACTCCATGTCACAAAAATCGATTCGCCACGCGGCGAATCATTAGGCCCCGGCCGCCCTGCGTCCACCTCGACTACGCACAAAAGCCGCTTCATCAAGGTTCCCACAAATGGCTCTACGGCTCTTCGGGAAACAATTTTAGCCGCCTTAGCGCTAACGCGCTAAGATTGGCAAATTGCCCTTCGCCTACCGCGGACTATCAATCCATCCGGGATTGACAGCGACAGAAAGTAGTTGCCATTCATGAAGCGGATTTAAAAGCAAATTTCTCGGGTACGTTTTTGCCAGATCAATTGGATCGTAAATATAAAAATGCCGCTAAGGAATTTATCTGGCAATGGTTTTTCCCTGCCAAGTCTTTAACACAGTTATCTGAAAGTAAAGAACATCGACGTTATCATATTCATGAAACGGTGGTTTCAAAAGCTATTAAAAAGGCAGTTAATAATGCTCGACTGACTAAACGGGCAACCGCACATACGTTTCGTCATTCATTTGCCAGTCATTTATTACAGGCAAACTATGATATTCGCACGATTCAAGAACTTCTGGGGCATAGTGATGTGAGAACCACGATGATTTATACGCATACAGTACAAAGTAGAACATTAAAACAGACGAAGAGTCCGCTGAATTTTGATCAGGAAGATACATGAGAAAAGTAACCTCTTAGTCCGCTTTTGGCTATTTAGAACCAGTAAAAAATTGAATAAGACTCAGCTCTTAAGATATTATCGATATAATTTATGGCCAATAATAAAAACGACAATCAGGAAAATGACTGCACCCAATATAGTCTTGCCCTACTCTCTTTCCTCGGATAGCACTACGGGTTTCCAATGTGTTGTTACATTCAGGGCATGAGTCACCCGCCTTAACTTGTTTTGATGGTTTAGTGTTTGCGTTAGTATTTCTGCTTATTCTGCCAGCCTGAATTCTATTATTTGATTTTGGCGTTTTAACCTGCATCACTATGGATTTTAGTAAATCAATTTGTTGCTTTAAAAAGCCATTTATATCTTGTCCTTTGCTATTAGCAATATCATCTAATTGTTGCTCCCACTGTGCTGTTAATAAAGGATCTTTGATTGTGTTAGGTACTGCATCAATCAAGTTAAAACCCAATGGTGTGGCTTTTAACAGTTTCTTTTCTTGCTGAATAAATTTCCGCTGAAATAAGGTTTGAATGATATTGGCTCTCGTCGCTTGCGTTCCTAATCCCGCCGTTTCTCTGAGGATCTTTTTCATTACTTTATCGGTTACTTGTGTGCCTATAGTTTCCATGGCTTTGATCAGTGTGCCTTCGGTGTAATGTTTGGGTGGTTTGGTAAGCTTATCCAATAGCTTTAGATGGTCACAAAGTAATTCCTCGCCTTTTTTAACTGCAGGTAATTCTTTGTTATTATCCTCACCTGCTGATTTTGATAGGTTTGTTTTTACTGGTGTTGTTTCTGCTTCCAAAGCTATCTTCCAGCCTTTGACTCTGGCAATCCTGCCGCTGGCTTTAAATTGATCCGATTTAATGGTGACGACAATAGTACTTTGGTCGTATTCATAATCAGAAAAAAACTGTGCTATGTAACGACGGCGAATGAGATTATAAATATTAAATTCCTTGTCAGTCAGGCGGTTAATACCTAGTGTTGCTTGCGTGGGGATAATGCCGTGGTGAGCGGTTATTTTTTTGTCGTTCCAAACTCGTGATTTTTGTTTTTTATTTGCTTGTGCAATCAGGGCATTAAGGCCGTTATCATTTTTAACCAGCGCTTGTAACACGCTATTTACATCACTAAATTGACTTAATGGCAGATATTCACAATCACTTCTTGAGTAGGAAGTCAGTTTATGGGTTTCATAAAGTGCTTGAGCAATATTCAGTACATCTTGAGCACCGTACCCCCAGCGTCTTGAAGCTTCTTGCTGCAAACCTGATAGGTTATAAAGTAATGGCGGTGGTTGTTTCTTTCTGGCCGTTGTTGCAGTTGTGACTATGCCCATTTGCTGTTGACAGCGATCAATCACTGCTTGAGCCTCTTGTTTATCTAAGCATTGTTTTTTCTCGTCACCCTGCGCTTTTGGATTGTGCCATTTTGTTTCTAACAATTCGCCTTTAATGCCATTATTAGTTTTGAAGTAGGCCATGACTTCGTAATAAGGTATTGCTTTGAAATTTATAATTTCTCTATCACGGTT
>DAOWHF010000209.1:0-7061 GCA_030641565.1 Methylomarinum sp. | reverse complement strand
CCTTTTTAAACCTCCTCACCCAACCCTCTCCAGCAGGAGAGGGCTAAGAGCGACTAAATACTATGAACTTATATCCTTTACTCCGTCCAGCCCTATTTTTCCTTGATCCTGAGCTTGCTCACAATGTAACCCTAAAGCTATTGGATTTTGCAAACAAAGCGGGGTTATCGGCTTTAAGCAAACCCAGCACAGAGGGTAAGCCAGTTAATGTAATGGGACTGGAGTTTAAAAACCCTGTCGGTTTAGCCGCAGGATTAGATAAAAATGGCGACCATATTTCTGCACTGGCTGCCTTAGGTTTTGGATTTATTGAAATAGGTACGGTAACACCCAGACCACAACCCGGAAATCCTAAACCTCGTTTATTTAGACTACCTGAGCATGAAGCGATTATTAATCGCATGGGCTTTAATAATCTAGGGGTTGATCATTTAGTTGAACAGGTTAAGCAAGCTAACTATTCAGGTGTTTTAGGGATTAATATAGGTAAGAATTTTGATACACCGATTAAAAATGCCACCGATGACTATTTAATTGGCTTGCGTAAGAGTTATGAGTTAGCCAGTTATATTACCCTTAATATTTCTTCACCCAACACTAAAAATTTACGTCAGTTACAGCAAGGCGATGAGATTAAGAACTTATTGTCATCCTTAAAAGAAGAACAACTTAAGCTGCAACAATCACATGATAAATACACGCCTTTAGTGGTAAAAATTGCGCCAGATTTAGATGATGACGAAATCATTCATATTGCCAAGTTGTTACAAGAATTTAATATTGATGGCGTGATTGCAACCAATACCACCATTTCCAGAGAAGCGATTCAAGGACATGTCCACGCTGAAGAAACAGGCGGATTAAGTGGTGCACCTGTTAGAGAAAAGTCGACTTATGTGGTTAAAGGCTTAGCCAGCGAACTAAATGGTGAAATTCCAATTATTGCAGCCGGTGGTATTTTATCCGGCAAAGATGCGCAAGATAAATTGGATGCAGGTGCTAGTTTAGTGCAAGTTTATAGTGGCTTGATTTACCGCGGCCCGCAGTTGATTGAAGATATTTTACGAGTGATATAACCGTAGGATGGGCAAAGGGCTCTTTCGTGCCCATAATCAATATCAAGCATGTGATGATGGGCACGCTTCACTTTGCCCATCCTACATTGGAATATTTTACCCACCAAAAGCAGCTTATCAGCTACGAGTTTAGTACAGGTCTACAGTGGTTTAATTTACCGCGGCCCGCAATTGATTGAAGATATTTTACGAGTGATATAACCGTAGGATGGGCAAAGAGCTCTTTCGTGCCCATCCTACGTTGGATATTTTTATTCCCCAGCTATCGACATCTGCTCTATTAATATCGAACCTGTTCTGATATTACCGCGGTAATCCACATCATTACCCACCGAAACAATATTTTTGTACATATCCTTTAAATTACCTGCAATAGTAATTTCTTCTACTGGGTATTGGATTTGGCCATTTTCCACCCAAAATCCCGAAGCTCCACGTGAATAATCACCTGTTACGCCATTTACACCCTGCCCCATTAATTCGGTAACTAACAAGCCGGTATCTAATTGTTTAAGCATGGCTGCAAAGTCATTTACACCTGAATCTACGGTTAAGTTATGCACACCACCGGCATTACCCGTTGTTTGCAGACCTAACTTACGCGCCGAGTAACTGCTTAAGACATAGCCTTTTAACACGCCATCAGTCACTATATCTCTGGCGGCTGTTGCTACCCCTTCGGAATCATAGGCTGAACTACCTAAAGCCATTTTTAAATGCGGCTGTTCATGTATACGAATAAATTCGGGGAAAATTTGGCTATCAAGCGCATCCAGTAAAAAGCTGGATTTACGGTACAAACTACCACCACTGATCGCGCTAATTAAAGAACCAATTAAACCTGATGCCACTTCCGCTGAATATAAAACAGGACATTGCCTTGTACTTAAACTGCGCGCCCCTAGACGTTTTATGGTTCGCTCTGCAGCTTTAATACCTACATCTTTTGCTGATTCTAATTTATCAGCCCGCCTAGAGACACTATACCAATAATCTCTTTGCATATCACCATCGCGCTCACCTAAGACCGAACAACTGATTGAGTGGCGTGTTGCTTGATAGCCTTGCAAAAAATCCAAACTATTACCCATCACTCGAATACCTTGATGGCTACTGACACTTGCACCTTCTGAGTTACTAATTTCATCATGATAGGATCGTGCGGCATCTTCACATTCAACCGCTAATTCAATAGCCGCCTCCGCATCAATATCCCAGGGATGAAATCTATCAAGCTCAGGAAATTCTGTTGCCAACCTGTCTTTATCTGGTAAACCGGCATATTCATCTTCACTAGAAAAACCAGCAATACTACACGCTGCTTTAACTGTTTCTTTGACTGAATCAGCTGAAAAATCATTGGTGCTGGCCGAACCTTTCTTTTTACCGATATAAACAGTAACACCCAGACTTTGATCACAATGATGCTCAATAGTCTCCACTTCACCTAATCGCGCATTTACTGAAAGCCCATTATCTATGCTCAACCCAGCTTCTGCTGAAGTTGCGCCCTGCTTTTTTGATTCGTCCAACAGATCCTGAACAAGATTTTTTAATCGATTAATTTCTTCGTGGTTTTGCATGAAAGGTTAACAATTGATTTGAAATTTGAATAATTCACAATAAGGCACAGAAACACAAAGAAAATAACACTAATATTTAACTCTATGTGTCTTTGTGACTTGGTGTGAGAATAATTTACAGACAGTTACACGCTCGTTCCACCCACTGTTAACCCGTCAATTTTTATTGTTGGTTGACCAACACCAACAGGGACACTTTGTCCTTCTTTACCACACGTTCCTACACCAGCATCCAGCTCAAGGTCATTACCGACCATAGAGACCTTAGTTAAAACGTCTGGGCCATTGCCGATTAAAGTCGCGCCTTTAACAGGTCTAGTGATTTTTCCATCTTCAATTAAATAGGCTTCACTGGCTGAAAACACAAACTTTCCAGAAGTAATATCCACCTGTCCTCCACCAAAATTTTTGGCGTATAAACCATTTTTGACCGATTTAACAATTTCTTCAGGATCATGTTGGCCTGGCAACATATAAGTATTGGTCATTCTTGGCATAGGAAGATGCGCATACGATTCACGTCGACCGTTACCAGTTGATTTAACCCCCATCAATCGAGCATTCATCTTATCCTGCATATAGCCTTTGAGTATGCCTTTTTCTATCAGCGTAGTGCATTCAGTCGGTACACCTTCATCATCAATACTCAGCGACCCACGTCGATCAGCCAATGTACCATCATCTACTACCGTACAAAGACCAGATGCTACACGCTCACCTACTTTGCCACTAAAAGCTGAAGTGCCTTTACGGTTAAAGTCGCCTTCTAAACCGTGCCCAATAGCTTCATGCAATAAAATTCCTGGCCAACCAGGGCCTAATACAACCGTCATACTTCCTGCTGGCGCATCAACTGCATCCAAGTTGACCACTGCCTGTCTCACGGCTTCTTTGCCATACGCTATAGCTTTATCTTGATCTAAAAAGAAGCTGTAATCTGTTCTGGCACCACCGCCCATACTGCCTTGCTCTCGCTTACCATTTTCTTCCAGAATGACAGAAACACTCATTCTGGTCAGTGGACGAATATCAGCAACCAATGAGCCGTCCTGGCTTGCCACCAACACTTGCTCATAAACACCAACCAAACTAACAATCACCTCTTCAATGCGTGTATCTAATTTACGTGTTTCAACATCAACCTTGCGTAATAGATTAATTTTTTCTTGATCTGCTAATGATTTTAGCGGGTTTACTGGCTGATAATAATTGGTTCGACTGCCGACAGTATCTATTTTTCTTTGCGCATCTTGCCCTTGTCTGGCAATAGCTTTTACATTGTTTGCTGCTTTAAGCAATACTTGTAGCTCAATCTGATCGCTGTATGCAAACCCTGTTTTATCACCCGACACCACGCGCACACCAGCACCCTGCTCTATGCTATGTGAACCTTCTTTAATAATGCCGCCTTCTAGCACCCATGACTCAAAATGACTGGACTGAAAATAAATATCTGCATTATCGACAGGTGCACTCAGCATGCTATCCATAATTTGATCGATGTCTTTATCCTGCATGCCATAAGGCGTCAAGATTGATTGCTTTACTTGGTTTAATATATCCATTCAGGTTTGTTCGTCTTAGAAAGGTAATTCAAAAAGGGGTGGAGAATAAGATAATGTCAAATATGAAAGATGGGAATACTATCGTTTTGCCCATCCTCCAATTATTTCGCGTGCGAGCTATACAGACTAATCAAGCGGCAAATCATCCTTAATTGTTTTATACAATGTTTTAAGTAATTTTGTCCCTGCATCAATAGTGTCTTCAAACTCATCTTCACCATCATCCAATATATCATTACTTACTTGATCAATTAATTCGACAGTCACTTCGGTATCACTATCGCGCCAAACGACAGTCAATTTATAAGCCGCTTCAACATATTCATCTTCAAAAAAGAAAAAAGTAATTGTTTCTGTTATTTGTGAACCTGCTTGCTTAGCATCTGGGTCAAACAGCACATAAAAAACACCTTCATCTCTATTTTTATCTGTTATTTCTATTTCATTCAGCTTTAATGCTTGCTCAACAATGGCCCAAGAACGCTCAAAGGTCTTTTTGATTTTTATCACATGTTCTTTCCCTAGCCCTGCCAATGAAACACTCTTACCTAGCCCTGTTTTTTTAATTACTTCACTGTCTTCAATCAAAACCTTTGGCTTTTCAACAATCACCATTTCGGGTGGAATTTCAAGATCACTGATATCCTGATACTTTGTGGCTTTAATATCAGAACATGCAGTTACCAGCACGGGAATTAAGAAAACACAAAAAAACTTTAAATTCATAGCTAATTATTTACAAAAAAAACGTCGATGCTCTAAAGCAGGAAAAGAGGCCCGAACTTTTTCTAAGCGTTCACTATCCACATCCGCACTGACAAAGCCAGCACCTGTTTTATAACAGTCTAAAACCACGCCCCAAGGATCTATTATCATGCTGTGACCAAATGTTTTCCGGCCATTAAGATGAAAACCACCCTGATTAGGTGCAATGATATAACATAGGTTTTCAATCGCTCTTGCTCGCAATAATACTTCCCAGTGCGCAGCACCCGTTTCGGCAGTAAATGCAGAAGGAACGATCACTATATCAACCTTTTGTAATTGCATTTTTCTAAAAAACTCGGGGAATCGCAAATCATAACAAACAGCAATACCTAATCGACCAAAAGGTGTATCTATGACTAATGGCTCATCACCATTTTCAATGGAATCTGACTCTCTATATTCTTCATCAGTATCGGGCACACTGACATCAAACAAATGTACTTTGTCATACCGCGCAACTTGCTCACCTTTGTCATTATAAATCAGACATGCAGCTCTTACCTTTTTATCGTTATTTGCGACTAAAGGAATCGTCCCACCTACGACCCAAATACCATGTTTTTTGGCGGTGTCAGATAAAAAATCTTGAATTGGGCCTTCACCTTCAACTTCTCGCACTTTAACTTTGTCTAGTTCATGCACACCCATTATGGCAAAATTTTCTGGCAAGGCGACTAACTTTGCTCCTGCTTTTGCTGCCTCGGCGATTAATTTCCCTGCTTCTAATAAATTAGACCCTACATTTGGGCTAGATGCCATTTGTATCGCTGCACATTTACTCATACTTGCTCACTTTGCTCTCTTAATTTATTATTCTGTTAAAGTTTCTGTCCAAGAAAAATCAGTTAAATCCGTCCATGTTTTCTTAAAAATACCATCTTGATCATGTAAGGGCGTGACTGTAATATCATCCCATTGCCCTGTTACTTTGTATGTTGATCCAAAAAAGTAGCCTTCTTTATAATTATTGGTCAACACTTCGGTTATAGCACCAGCAATACCACTCACAATTGTACCAGCTATAGGCACTGCACCCGCACTTTTAGGCACAACCTGTATCAAATGATCAAGTGTCTTAGCCTGCAAATCTGCTTCACCAATGATTGAAATTCGCGCAGGAATAGCATCAACCCGTAAATCCTTGGTCGTCAACTTTCCTGCTCTCATTTTTAAATGCCCTTTAATGCTATTAAAACTGAGCCCCTGCTCATAGATATCTCTAAAATCAAGTGTCAATCGTTTGAGCCACTGCTCCATGGCAAGCAGCCCTAGAATCCTGCCAAACCCTGGCTCTATACTCGATATACGACCATTATTTAGCTCTAAATCCATTTCTGCATGAACCCCTGCCAAGGAAAACTGAGAGGGTGACCCTGACCAACTACCAAAGAAGCCAAGATTAGCCTTGGTTTCCTTTAAATCATTAGTTATATCAAGTTCAGATAAAAACTCACCCACATCCTCTGCAACAACCTCTCCATACACCTCAGTCACATGACCTTTATCAGTCTTCAGCCAATCGGCCTTAAGCTCCAGTTTAAGCGTGTCAGAAACAATACTAATATTGTTAAACCTGACACCTTCTTCTAACTTTTCTGCTTTAATTGCTAATTGCCCTACATTGGTATTGTTCCACCACAATTGCTCACTTTTTACCTGAATCAAAGGAAAGTCGCTGATTGAAATCTGCTTTCCTTGACTTTTAAATCTCATCAACTCAGATAAACTTATCGACTTCATATCCAATATAATCGCATCATTATCTGTGGCTGGCAGAATAAATTGGCCTTTTGCCACTGAACTAAAAACATGTCCAGCCCATTGTTTCTTGCTGCGATGCATCGCAATATCAATAGCACCATACGACTTACCTTTCCACTGCAATTGCTTTGTTTTTAAGCTTATCGCATTAAGTTCAGACTCAGCAGCTTTCTTACTCGCGACAACTCCCATCCACTTTGAAGCATCAAAAGTATCTCGCTCTATCTGTATTTTAATACCCTTATTCTTTTGCATGACAGCTTGTTTTTTACCATAAACAATATCTGCAGAATAAATATTACTTTGCT